>DAIEMM010000361.1 GCA_027349605.1 Anaeromyxobacteraceae bacterium | reverse complement strand
CGGGCCGTCGTTCCACCCACCGTGAAACAGGCGATGCAGCGGGCGCTGGCGTCGAGGGCCGCGCGGACCGCCGCCGAGGCCACCACGTCGTTGAAGGGGACCGGCGGCGGCGGCGGCTCGACCGGTCGCAGGCGCGAGAGGTGGTAGTTCCGCTCGGCCTCGCGCACGATCCGGTCCATGGTCTGGACGGCGAGCAGCGGGAAGCGGCCGCTGGCGCTCTCCCCGGAGAGCATGACCGCGTCGGCGCCGTCCCAGACCGCGTTGGCCACGTCGCTGGCCTCGGCGCGGGTGGGGCGCGGGTGCTGCATCATCGAGTCGAGCATCTGGGTGGCGATGATGACCGGCTTCCCGAGCTGGTTCCCGCGGTCGACGATCGACTTCTGGAGGATGGGAACCCGCTCGGCCGGCACCTCGACGCCCAGGTCGCCACGCGCCACCATGAGCCCGTCGGCCGCCTCGGCGATCTCGTCGAGGTTCTCGAGCGCCTCCGGCTTCTCGATCTTGGCGATGATCGGGACCACCCGCCCCAGCGCGCGCAGCTCGGCGCGGGCCTCCTCGACGTCGCCGGCGGTTCGCACGAACGAGAGGGCCACGTAGTCCACGCCGTGCTTCGCGCCGAACGCGAGATCCGCCTTGTCCTTCTCGGAGAGGGCGCTGACGCGGAGGGCCACGCCGGGCAGGTTGATGCCCTTGTGCTCCTTCAGGCGCCCCCCCTCGACGACCTCGGCGGTGACGCGGACCCCGTCGGTGTCCGTCACCTTGAGCTCGAGCAGGCCGTCGTCGACCAGCAGCCGGTCGCCCTTGCGAACGTCCTGGGCCAGGAAGGGGTAGGTGGTGGAGATGAGGTGCTCGTCGCCGAGGACCTCCTTCTCGGTGGTGATGACGATCGAGGCGCCGGTCGTGAGCGAGACGCCGGCGCGTCCGGCCTGGAGGGGGCCGGTGCGGATCTTCGGCCCCTGGAGGTCCTGCAGGATGGCGACCGGCCGGACGAGCTGGCGCGAGGCGGCGCGGATGCGCTCGACGGCGCCGGCGTGGTCCTCGTGGGTGCCGTGGGAGAAGTTGAGTCGGGCGACGTCCATGCCCAGCTCGAGGAGCTTCAGCACGACGTCGGGGGATTCGCTGGCGGGGCCCAGCGTGCAGACGATCTTGGCGCGGCGCACGGTCCGGCAGATCTACCGCGATTGCGGCCGCCGCGCCTCCCCGATACCGTCCCGACCCCGGATGGGAGCCAGACTGCCGCGCGCCTTCTTCGACCGGGACACCCGGGTGGTGGCCCGCGACCTCATCGGGAAGGTGCTGGTGCACCGGGACGGCCCGACGCGGCGGGCAGCCCGGATCGTGGAGACCGAGGCCTACCACGGTCCCTCCGACCGGGCCTCGCACGCCCGCTTCGGGCCGACGCCGCGGGCGGCGGTCATGTTCGGCCCTCCCGGCCACGCCTACGTCTACCGGGTCTACGGCCTGCACCACTGCGTGAACGTCGTCACCGGACCCCCGGGGTTCCCCGCCGCGGTGCTGATCCGGGCCGGCGAGCCGATGGAGGGCTGCCTCCACTCCACCCGCGGTCCGGGCAACCTGTGCCGGGCGCTCGGCATCGACACCGGGCGCCACTCCGGACTCGACCTCGAGGGCGGGGTGATCTGGATCGAGGAGGGGGAGGGCCCGGTCGGCCGGGTCGTGCGCACGCCCCGGGTCGGGGTCGGGTACGCGGGAACCTGGGCGCTCCGTCCCTGGCGCTTCGTCCTCGCCGGAAATGCCTGGGCATCGGCCCGGAAAATTTCCTTGCACCAGGGACGCGAACGGGCCATTAAGTCGCGCGAATGATCATTCGCCAATCGAAACCCTCCCGGGAGGAAGCATGAACCCCATCGGCTTCTTCGCAGCACTGGTGCTGGCCCAGGCGGCTCCCGGGGCGCAGCCGCCCCCCGGGGCGACGGCGCCGCCTGGGACGGCGAGTCCCGCGGCGGCCGCGCCGGAGGCGAAGCGGAAGGTGCTGACGCTGCGCGAGGCGATCGACCTGGCCCGGAGGCAGAACCTGGACATCCAGCAGCTGGACGCGCGGGTGCAGGCGGCGCGGCAGCTGACGTGGAAGGCGTGGTCCGCGTACCTGCCGCAGATCAATGCCGGCGTGCAGCTGGCGCGCAACCAGTACGAGGTCTCCTTCGCGCTGCCGTCGGGCTACTGGGTCCGCGACACGGGGACCCCGCAGGGCCCGGCGGCGGGAGGGGACGTCCCGGGGGACCCGACGAGCTTCATCGTCTACCCGAGCGACGTGGCGAACGCCGTCGTGCAGCCGATGGTGCAGACGAGCGGGCAGGTGAAGCTGACCCAGGCGCTCGTGGCGCCGCAGGCGATCGTGCTCATCCAGAACGCCTACAAGGCCGAGAAGACCATCGACTACAACGTCCAGCAGGCGCGGCGGGACGTCCTCTTCGCGGTGGCGCAGCTCTACTACGGGGTGGCGAGCCTGCAGGAGCTCACCCTGGTGCAGGAGCGGCAGGTGGTGCTGACGAAGGAGCGGGAGCGGGACTCCCGCGTCCGCTTCGATGCCGGGACCGGGACCAAGGTGGCCCTGCTGCGCGCCGAGATCGACCGGGCCCAGGCCGAGGAGGATCTCAAGCGGGCCCAGATCGACTTCCAGCGGGCCCGGCTGGCGCTGGCGACGGCGCTCGACCGGTCCGACGACTTCGACATCGTCATCCCCACCTCGCCGCCAGAGCCCCAGGGGACGAACCTGGAGCAGCAGGCGCTCGACCTGCGCCCGGACGTGAAGGCCGCCGCCGAGAACCTCGAGCTGGCCCGGGGGGAGCGGACCCGCATCACCATGCAGTACCTGCCGAGCATCGGGGCCTTCGGGGCCTACAACTACGCGAGCACGAGCACCTTCAACCCCAACGCCTTCTCCTGGCAGGTGGGGCTGGGGCTCACCTGGACCCTCCTCGACGGCGGCCTGCGCGAGGCCTCCATCCGCGAGGCCTCGGCCAAGATCGCCGAGGCCGACGCCCTGAAGCGCCAGGTCGAACTGAACGCCGTGACCCGCGTGAAGCAGGCCCAGCTCGACCTCCAGGGAGCCATCGCCAACCGGGCCAAGGCCCAGGAGCGCACCGGCCTCGCCCAGGAGAACGCCCGCCTCGTCGACGTCGCCTACAAGGCCGGCGCCGCCACCTACCTCGAGTCCACCGACTCCGTCCAGACCCTCCGCCAGGCCGAGGTCGGCCTCGTCGCCGAGTCCCTCAACGTCGACCTCGCCACCCTCAAGCTCCTCAACGCCGTCGG
>DAIEMM010000360.1 GCA_027349605.1 Anaeromyxobacteraceae bacterium | reverse complement strand
GGTCAGCGTGGTGGCGTCGGCGATGGTGAAGGGGACGTTGAGGATGCGGGCCAGCGTCTGGGCCAGCAGCGTCTTGCCCGAGCCGGTGGGGCCGAGCACGAGGATGTTGGACTTCTGCAGCTCGACGTCGTCGACCTCGAGGCGGGTCTCGATGCGCTTGTAGTGGTTGTGCACCGCGACGGCGAGGGTCTTCTTGGCCCGCTCCTGCCCCACCACGTACTCGTCGAGGATGGTCTTGATCTCGGACGGGCGCGGGATGCGCACTTTCGGGTCGCGCTTCTCCTCGCCGGCGATCTCCTCGGCGATGATGTCGTTGCAGAGCCCGATGCACTCGTCGCAGATGTAGACGGTCGGCCCGGCGATGAGCTTCTTCACCTCCTTCTGCGACTTCCCGCAGAAGGAACAGCACAGGGTCTCTCGCTTCTCCGCTCCGGCCATCCCTGGATCCTAGCGCTACTTCGGCTCGGCCGCCTTCTTCGTGACGATCACCTCGTCGATGAGGCCGTAATCCTTGGCCTCCGCCGGCGACATGAAGTAGTCCCGGTCGGTGTCCTTGCTGATCCGCTCGATGGGCTGGCCGGTGTGGCGGGCCAGGATCTCGTCGAGGGCGTGCTTGAGCCGCAGCGCCTCGCGGGCCTGGATCTCGATGTCGCTGGCCTGGCCGGAGAAGCCGCCGGAGAGCTGGTGGATCATGATGCGGGCGTTGGGCACCGCGAAGCGCTTGCCCTTCGCGCCGGCCGAGAGCAGCACCGCCGCCATGCTGGCCGCCTGCCCCAGGCAGATGGTGGAGACCGTGGGCTTCACGTACTGCATGGTGTCGTAGATGGCGAGGCCGGCGGTCACCGAGCCGCCCGGGCTGTTGATGTAGATGGAGACGTCCTTCTCCGGGTCCTCGGACTCGAGGAAGAGGAGCTGGGCGGTGACCACGTTCGCCACGTCGTCGTCGATGGCCGTGCCGATGAAGACGATGCGGTCCTTGAGCAGGCGCGAGTAGATGTCGTAGGAGCGCTCGCCCCGGTGGGTCTGCTCGATGACGTAGGGCATCGGGATGTAGGGCATCGGTCCTCCGGGGCGCCGCTCTGGCGGGCCCGATCTAGATTATTGGTAGTTCGCGGCGGCGGCCAGCAAGGCGACGACCTTGTCCTCGCGGATGCGCTGGCGCAACCCCTCGCGCGCATCGCCCTTCGGCTGGATCCGGGAGGGCGGCACGCCCAGCTCGGCGGCGCGGCGCTGGATCTCCTCCTGCTCGTCCTGCTCCCCCACCTCGATCTTCTCGGCCAGCGCGATGGCCTCGAGGAGCAGCGCGGCCTTCACGGTGAGCAATGCCTGCTCGCGCATGTCGGCGCGGATGCGGGCCAGGTCCAGGTCGAGCTGGCGGATGTCCACGCCCTGGCGGGCCAGCCGCTGCGCGGTGCTCTCCACCATGGCGTCGATGGTCCGCTCGACCAGCGCCGGCGGCACCTCGAAGTCGTTCTTCTCGAGCGCGCCCTTCACCAGCGCGTCGCGCTCCTCGGCCTCCACCCGGCGCTTCTCCCGCTTCTCGAGGTCGGTCCGGACCCGGTCGCGCAACGCGGCCAGGGTCTCCACGCCCTCGATGCCGACCTCCTTCGCGAAGGCGTCGTCGACGGCCGGGATCTTCTGGGTGCGCAGGGACTTCAGGGTGATGGCGAACTTGCCGGCCTTGCCGGCCAGCGCCGTGTCGCGGAAGTCGGCCGGGAAGTGCTGCTCGGTCTCGAAGGCCTCGCCGACCTTGCGGCCCTGGAGCACCGCCATCTCGCCGGCGAAGAAGTTGCCGTCCTTCACCTGGATCAGCGCGCCCTCGGCGGTTCCCCCGTCGAAGGGCTTGCCCTCGACCGAGCCCTGGTAGTCGATGACCGCCCAGTCGCCGGCCTCGGCGACGTCGCGCCCCTCGAGCGGGACCATCTCGCCGAAGGACTGGCGCAGCCGCTCCACCTCGGCGTCCACGGTGGCGTCGGTGATCTCCACCGGCTTCCGCGTCACCGGGATGCCGCGGTAGTCCCTGGGCACGATGACCGGCTTCACCTCGACGCGGGCCGTGTAGGAGAAGGGCCGGTCGGCGCCGACGCCCCCCTCGCCGACCTCCACGCGCGGTGCGGCCACGGCCTCGAGGGCCTGCTCCCGGGTGGCCTCCTCGAAGCTCTTCTGGACGAGCTTCTCGACCACGTCGGCCTCGACCTGCTCCTTGAAGTTGCGCTCCAGCACCGTGCGGGGGGCCTTGCCGGGGCGGAAGCCGCGGAGCTTCACACGGCGACCGAGGCTCGCGTAGGCGCGGTCGATCTCCTTCGCCACCTCGGCGGGCTCGATCTCGACGGTGACCTTCTTCTCCACGGGGGAGAGCTTCTCGACCTGGATCTTCATTCGGGGAATTCCTTCAGGCGGAACGGGGGCATAGACCTATGGCCCCTCGGGCCCCGGGTCAAGGGAAATGGGGGACCGGATTGGGCGGGGAGGGACTCGAACCCTCATGCCTTGCGGCACCGGATCCTAAGTCCGGCGCGTCTGCCAGTTCCGCCACCCGCCCGCGGAATGGACGGCAGACTATCCGATCACGGCCCGGGCCGGAGCACCCCGTTTCGTTGTAGAACC
>DAIEMM010000357.1 GCA_027349605.1 Anaeromyxobacteraceae bacterium | reverse complement strand
GGAAGCGCCAGGTGGCGCCCCTTCACCTTCACCGCCCGGTGCAGCTCCTCGAGCCGGTCGGCGTTGAAGTGCTGGCGAGCCCAGTGGGCCCGGAGCGCCGCGGTCAGGGTCTCCTGGTCGGCGTAGTTTCCGGGCAGGGCCCGGCCCGTGGAGAGGACGGAAGGCGGCGTCGCGCTTCGAGGTGAGGGATCGGACACCCCCCGAGCCCTAATGCCCCAAGCCGGCACTTGCCATGCATGACCCAGGTCTTACCCTTTCAAGGTATGCGACCCGAAAAGCTGACCGTGAAGGCCCAGGAGGCGCTGCAGGAGGCCCAGGCCGAGGCCCGCAAGCGCGAGCACCAGGCCATCGACCTCGAGCACCTGCTCCTCGCCCTGCTCCACCAGCAGGAAGGGGTGGCGAAGCCCCTGCTCGAGCGCATCGGCGCCAACCCCGGACAGGTGGAGAGCCGGCTCGAGGACGAGCTCCGCGCCATCCCGAAGGTGAAGGGCGGCGGCGAGCCCTACTTCGGCAACCGGCTGCAGAAGCTGCTCGACCGGGCCGAGGAGGAGGCGAGGAGGCTCAAGGACGAGTACGTCTCCACCGAGCACCTGCTCGCGGCAGCCGCCGAGGACAAGAGCCCGCCCGGAGAGGCCCTGCGCGCCGCCGGCGCCACCGCCGACCGGATCCGCGGCGCGGTGAAGGACATGCGCGCGGGCGCACGGGTCACGAGCCCCGAGGCCGAGAGCCAGTACCGCGCGCTGGAGAAGTACACGAAGGACCTCACCGAGCTCGCCCGCAAGGGCAAGCTCGACCCGGTGGTGGGACGCGACGAGGAGATCCGGCGCACCATCCAGATCCTCTCGCGGCGCACCAAGAACAACCCGGTCCTGGTGGGCGACCCGGGCGTCGGCAAGACCGCCATCGTCGAGGGGCTGGCCCGCCGCATCGTGGACGGCGACGTGCCGGAGGGGCTGAAGAACAAGAAGATCCTCTCGCTCGACATGGGGTCGCTGGTCGCCGGCGCCAAGTTCCGCGGGGAGTTCGAGGAGCGGCTCAAGTCCGTCATGAAGGAGGTCGTCGCCTCGGAGGGACAGATCGTCCTCTTCATCGACGAGATGCACACCATCGTGGGCGCGGGCGCGGCCGAGGGGGCCATGGACGCCGGCAACCTGCTCAAGCCGGCGCTGGCCCGCGGCGAGCTGCACGCCATCGGCGCCACCACCGTGAACGAGTACCGCAAGCACATCGAGAAGGACCCGGCGCTGGAGCGGCGCTTCCAGCCGGTCTTCGTGGGCGAGCCGTCGGTGGAGGACACCGTCTCCATCCTGCGCGGCCTCAAGGAGCGCTACGAGGTCCACCACAAGGTCCGCATCCAGGACGCCGCCCTGGTGGACGCGGCGCGGCTCTCCAACCGCTACATCACCGACCGCTTCCTGCCCGACAAGGCCATCGACCTGGTCGACGAGGCCTCGAGCCGGCTGCGCATCGAGATCGACTCGATGCCCACCGAGGTGGACGAGATCCGCCGCCGCATCGCCCAGCTGGAGATCGAGAAGCAGGGGCTCCGGAAGGAGAAGGACGACGCCTCGCGCCGGCGCCTCGCCGACGTCGAGAAGGAGATCGGCGGCCTGAACGAGACCTTCGCCGGCCTCAAGGCCCGCTGGGACCGCGAGAAGGGGCTCATCCAGGAGCTCTCCACGCTGCGGGCCGAGCTCGACGCGGTGAAGACCGAGCAGGCCGACGCCGAGCGCAAGGCCGACTTCAACCGGGCCGCCGAGGTGAAGTTCGGCAAGCTGCCGGCGCTGCAGGCCGAGATCGACAAGGTCCAGCACGCGCTGGCCGAGGCGCAGAAGGGCGGCGCCATGCTGCGCGAGGAGGTCACCCCCGAGGAGATCGCCGAGGTGGTCTCCAAGTGGACGGGCATCCCGGTGTCCAAGCTCATGGAGGGGCAGAAGGAGAAGCTGCTCTCCATGGAGAAGCGGCTCGCCGAGCGCGTCGTCGGACAGGAGCTGGCGGTGCAGGTGGTCTCCGCGGCGGTGCGGCGCGCCCGCTCCGGCATGCAGGACCCCAACCGGCCCGTCGGCTCCTTCATCTTCCTCGGGCCCACCGGGGTGGGGAAGACCGAGACCGCCCGCGCGCTCGCCGAGTTCCTCTTCGACGACGAAGACGCGATGATCCGCATCGACATGTCGGAGTACATGGAGAAGCACGCGGTCTCGCGCCTCATCGGCGCGCCTCCCGGCTACGTGGGCTACGAGGAGGGCGGGCAGCTCACCGAGGCGGTGCGGCGCCGCCCCTACTCGGTGGTGCTCTTCGACGAGATCGAGAAGGCCCACCGCGACGTGTTCAACGTCTTCCTCCAGATCCTCGACGACGGGCGGCTCACCGACGGCCAGGGGCGGACGGTCGACTTCCGCAACGCCGTGCTCATCATGACCTCCAACGTCGGCTCCGAGCACATCATGCGGCTCGGCGCGCGCAAGGACGCGGGCAAGGAGATGCGCGAGGCGGCCATGGACGCGCTCCGCGCCGAGTTCAAGCCGGAGTTCCTGAACCGGGTGGACGACGTGGTGGTCTTCCGCCCGCTCTCCCGCGAGGACCTCTCGCACATCGTCGAGATCCAGCTCGCCCGCCTGCGCAAGCTCCTCGCCGAGAAGCACATGACCCTCGAGCTGGGCGAGAAGGGCCGGGAGGCCATCGCCGACGCCGGCTACGACCCGGTCTACGGCGCCCGTCCGCTCAAGCGCGCCATCCAGCGCATGATCCAGGACCCGCTCTCCACCAGGCTGCTGGCCGGCGACTTCGTCCCCGGCTACCACGTCGTGGTCGACGAGGGCAAGGACGGCGGCCTCTCGTTCAGCAAGGGGACCCGTCCGGCGGAGACTGCCGGGAAGGACGAGAAGAAGAAGGGGAAGTGACCGGGACCGCGAAGGGCTCGAGCGCCGGGCCGTGGTCCCTCCAGAGGGTCTCCGGCGCCTCGACCTTCCTCCCCTCCAGCATCGAGCGGAGCTGGAGCGCGTTCACCACCTCCTGCCCGGCGAAGTGGTTGTTGGTGACCACGTGCACGTCCGTCACCCGGGGGGAAGCGGCGATCGCCCTGGCCCGCTCCGCCCAGGGCCGCAGCTCCTCCGGCGTGTACAGGTAGTCGTGGCGCTCGTCTCGGGTGGCGCCGGCCCGGAACCAGTCCCGCGCGTTCCGCCCGTGGATGCGCACGTAGCCCACCCGCGCGGTCGCCACCGCCGAGGGCGCGAGCGAGTTGCGGAAGAGCGGCTGGTCCAGGTTCACGAAGCCGATCCCCTGCTCCTGGAGCGACGCGTACAGCTCGGGAACGTTCCAGGAGGCGTGGCGCACCTCGAGCACGAGCGGGAGTCCCTGCAGCGCGCCGGTCACGGCACCCAGCCACCGGCGGGTCGACGCGTCCCGCTGGAACGACCAGGGGAACTGGAGGAGGACCGCCCCGAGCCGCCCCGCCTCCGCCAGGAGGTCGAGCCCGTCACGGGCCAGGCGCACGTCGCCGGCCGTGAAGGGGGTGCGCTCGTGGGTGAGCTGGCGCCACACCTTGGCGGTGAAGCGGAAGTCCGGGCGCCCGTCGACCCGGGACAGCCAGGACCGGACCGCCTTCGAGGCCGCGGGACGGGTAGGCCGGCGACCCCCACGCGGATCACCCGGGAAACCTATCCGGCCCCCCGGCCCGCCGGGGGAAAATGGGGCGCCCGGGCATGCGCTGCCCCGTTTCTCCTCGGGGTTTGCGCGCTTTCCGGGCAGCCGGAATACCCAAGACCCCGTCATTCCATGGGTTTGCCGATCACGAACTTCGGCACGGCCCCTGCTCCACCGAGGATGCCGGCCATCGGCCGGATCGATCCCTTCCAAAGGAGGCCGAGTAGACGCGAACCCTCCCAAAGCCCAAGACATTCGAGGCCGGTGGCACATGCCGCCGGCCTCGTCGTTCCCGGCCAGGGCTTTTCGAGGGAGAATCCCCACCGCCCGCCCCCATTTCACCGGACGGTCCAGGAGCGCACCGATGGAATCCGAGAGACCCCGCACTTCGATCCGCCCCCCGAGCCCGGCCCCTCTGGTGCTCGTGGTCCTCGCCATCGTCGCCGCCGCGGCCGGCGGCCTGTACTGGTACTTCCGGTCGGCCGCCCCCCCTCCCCCTCCTCCGGGCGCCGCCGCGCCGGTGGTGGCCGAGGCGCCCACCCCTGCGACCGGGCCGGCCGTGGACGCGGCGACCGAGCGCTCGCTCGTCGAGGCCATCTCGGCGAACCCGCTCCTGCGGAAGATCCTGGGCGCGCCCGAGCTGGCGCGGCGCTGGGCCGTGGTGGTGGAGAACCTGGCGAACGACGTGGTGCCCCGCAAGCAGCTCGAGCCCTTCGCCCCGGCGGGGAGCTTCGCCGTGGTGCGGCGGGGAGCGACGGCCTTCATCGACCCTCAGTCCTACCACCGCTACGACGCGGTCGGCGACGCGGTGGCGTCGGTGAACGTGGACGCGCTCGCCATCGCCTACGCCGCGCTCCGGCCGGCGCTGGAGACCGCCTACCGCGTCCTCGGCTACCCCGACGGATCCATCGACAAGGCGGCCGCGCGAGCGCTCCACCGCATCCAGCTGGTCCCGGTCCGCGACGGGGAGATCGCGGTGGTGGAGGGCGCGGGGACCACCTGGGCCTACGCCGATCCCGCGCTGGAGCGGCTGGGCGACGTCGACCGGCAGATCCTGCGGATGGGTCCGCGCAACGGACGCATCCTCCAGGAGAAGGCCCGGGAGATCTCGAAGGCGCTGGGGCTGGGCGCACCGGAACGTTGAGCCCGCCGTTCACTCCTCGTAGAACACCTCGTCGAGGACGAGGCCCTGGGGCGGCGCGGTGCGGCCGGCCAGCCTCCGATCCCCGCTGGCGAGCAGGCCCTCCATCGACGCCGCGGCCCGGGCGCCGAGCCCCACCTCGACCAGCGTTCCCACCAGGTTCCGCACCATGTGC
>DAIEMM010000333.1 GCA_027349605.1 Anaeromyxobacteraceae bacterium | reverse complement strand
GCGACGGTGGCTCCCTCGGGGAACTCCGGCTCCTGGGGCAGGTAGGTGACCGAGGCCCCGCGGCGCAGCTGGACCTCGCCCCGGTCGGGCTCGGCCGCGCGAGCCAGGATGCGCAGGAGGGTCGATTTCCCCGATCCGTTCACCCCGACCAGCCCCACCCGCTCCCCCTCCTCGATGGTGAGGGTGAGGCGGTCGAGGAGGGTCCGGCTGCCGAAGGCGAGGCCGATCGAGGATGCGTGCAGCAGCGTCACGAGTTCTTGGTACCATGGGGATCCCATGCAGCAGACCGAGAACCTGAACGTCGCGTCCCTCGACCTCATGCCCTCGCCCGACGAGGTGAAGGGGCGCCACCCCCTCTCCGAGCGGGCAGCGGCCACCGTGGTCTCCGCCCGCCGCGCCATCGAGGCCATCCTCGACGGGCGCGACCGCCGCCTCTTGGTCGTGGTGGGCCCCTGCTCCATCCACGACCCGGTGGCCGGCCTCGACTACGCCCGCCGCCTGCGCGCCCTCGCCGACGAGCTCTCCGACACCCTGCTCCTCGTCATGCGCGTCTACTTCGAGAAGCCGCGCACCTCGCTGGGCTGGAAGGGGTTCGTGAACGACCCCCGCATGGACGACTCCTTCCGCATCGACGAGGGGATGGAGCGCGGACGCCGGTTCCTGCTCGACGTGAACGAGCTGGGGCTCCCGGCCGGCACCGAGGCCCTCGACCCCATCGCCCCCCAGTACTACGGCGACCTCATCGCCTGGACCGCCATCGGCGCCCGCACCTCCGAGTCGCAGACCCACAGGGAGATGTCGTCCGGCCTCTCCACCCCGGTGGGATTCAAGAACGGCACCGACGGCGACATCGAGGGCGCGGTGAACGCCATCCTCTCGGCCGCCGGACCCCACAGCTTCCTCGGCGTCTCCGGCGAGGGACGCTCGGCCATCATCCGCACGCGGGGAAACCGCTACGGTCACCTGGTGCTGCGCGGCGGCGGGGGGCGCCCCAACTTCGACACCGTCTCCATCTCGCTCGCCGAGGAGGCGCTCGCCAAGGCCAGGCTGCCGAAGAACCTGGTCGTCGACTGCTCCCACGCCAACTCCTGGAAGAAGCCCGACCTCCAGCCGCTCGTCATGCGCGACGTGGTGCACCAGATCCGCGAGGGAAACCGTTCGGTGGTCGGCTTCATGGTGGAGAGCTTCCTCGAGCCCGGGAACCAGCCCATCCCGGCCGATCTCTCCAAGCTTCGCTACGGCTGCTCGGTCACCGACGCCTGCGTGGGCTGGGACACCACCGTGGAAATGCTCCGTCGCGCCCGGGAGGTGCTTCGCGACCTCCTGCCGGGGCGGGAGCGTCCGGTCCGATGACCGGCATGTCCGCGGGCTCGGTGACCCACACGCGCCCCTCGCTGGCCCGCTTCGCCTGGCTCTCCATCGCCGCGGCGGTGGTGACCATCGGCCTCAAGACCGCGGCCTGGCTGCTCACCGGCTCGGTCGGCCTCCTCTCCGACGCGGCCGAGTCGGTGGTCAACCTGGTGGCCGCGGTCACGACCCTGGGAATGCTCACGGTGGCGGCACGCCCTCCCGACGAGGAGCACGCCCACGGCCACGACAAGGCCGAGTACTTCGCGAGCGGCGTCGAGGGAGCGCTCATCCTGGTGGCGTCCGTGGCCATCGTCTGGTCGGCGGTGAACCGGCTTCTCCACCCGCAGGCCATCGAGAAGGCCGGGATCGGCCTTCTCGTCTCGACCGGCGCCTCGATCGTCAACCTTGTGGTCTCCCGCGTGCTCCTCCGCGCCGCGAAGAAGCACCAGTCCATCGCGCTCGAGGCCGACGCGCACCACCTCATGACCGACGTCTGGACGTCGGCCGGCGTGCTCGTCGGCATCGGCGTGGTGGCGCTCACCGGGTGGGACAGGCTCGATCCGATCGTGGCCATCGCCGTGGCCCTCAACATCACCTGGACCGGGGTGAAGCTCATCCGCCGATCGGCCCTGGGGCTGCTCGACACGTCCCTGCCCCCCGACGAGCAGTCCGCCCTGCAGGCGGTCCTCGACGCCCACCGCGGTCCGGAGGTCCAGTTCCACGCGCTCCGGACCCGGCAGGCCGCCTCGCGCCGCTTCGTCTCGGTCCACGTGCTCGTGCCGGGGACCTGGACCGTCTCCCGGGGGCACGCCCTGCTCGAACGGATCGAGCAGGAGGTCCGCCAGGCCATCCCGAACGCCAACGTGCTCACGCACCTGGAGGCGCTCGAGGATCCGTCGTCCTACGCCGACGAGGGGCTCGACCGGGCCGCTCCGGTGCCCGTCCCCGAGCCGACCAGCGGGGAGTGACGGCGCCCGGGCCGGGCTACGCGGCGCGGACCACGACGCCGGTGGCGGTCTCGGCGAAGACGTATTCCGGGTGCACGCGCTCCGCGGTCTGCAGGGCCCAGGCGCGGTCGAACAGCACCACCGGACGCTCCCGGACGTCGAGCACCACCATTCCCTCGACCGCGTCCTGCAGCGCCTCCAGGTCGACCGGCGTCCCGTCGACGCGGCTCGGCCAGCGGGCCAGCACCCAGGGAACGGCCTCCACCCGCACCTCGACGCCGTACTCCGCCTCGAGCCGGTACTTCACCACCTCGAACTGGAGCTGCCCCAGCGCGCCCAGCACCAGGTCCCCGGCCCTGCCGACCGGCGGCCGGTAGAGCTGCACCGTGCCCTCCTGGGCCAGTTGCTCGATGCCCGTGGCGAACTGCTTGCGGCGCATGGGGTCGACGAGCGCCAGGCGCCGGAAGTGCTCCGGCGCGAAGCTGGGAATTCCCTCGAAGGCGAACCGGGAGCCCCCGGTGAGGGTGTCGCCGATCTCGAAGTTGCCCGGGTCGTGGATGCCCACGACGTCGCCGGCGTAGGACTCGTCGACGACGCTGCGCTCCCTCGCCAGGAACTGGGTGGGGCTGGCGAGCCGCACCTCCTTCCCGGTGCGCACGTGGGTCACCTTCATCCCGCGGACCATCTTTCCCGAGCAGATGCGCACGAAGGCCACCCGGTCGCGGTGGGCCTTGTCCATGTTCGCCTGGATCTTGAAGACGAAGCCGCTGAACTCCTCGCGGGAGGGCTCGATGGGCCCGGCGTCGGACGGGCGGGCCCGCGGCGGGGGCATCAGCTCGGAGAAGGTCTCGAGGAAGGCCTCCAGGCCGAAGTTGTTCACCGCCGACCCGAAGAACATGGGCGAGAGCTGGCCGGCCTCGAAGCGCTCCCTGTCGAAGCCGTCGCCGGCCATCT
Source organism: Anaeromyxobacteraceae bacterium (assembly GCA_027349605.1). Lineage (GTDB taxonomy): Bacteria > Myxococcota > Myxococcia > Myxococcales > Anaeromyxobacteraceae > CAIOAK01. The sequence goes on along the minus strand of DAIEMM010000333.1, from coordinate 2,273 downwards.
CGAGCAGCTCGGCGTCGTGGCGGAGCCGGTCGTAGCCCACGTCGTCGAGCTCCTCCCGGAGGGCCGGGTCGTCGATTCCGGTGACCTCCACGGGGGGGCGCTCCGAGCCGGCCGTGGAGCTGGAGTTGGCGCGGCCGGCCTCGAACAGGTACACGCGCTGGCGCAGCCGGTGGTAGACGCCGCGGAAGACGCCGCTGCGGAAGATGGGCCAGGTGACCGGGTAGACGCCGATGCCCAGCACGTTCTCCACCTCTCCGATGAGGTCGAAGGCGTCGCGCCCGGGCCGGTCGAGCTTGTTCACGAAGGTGAAGATGGGGATGGCCCGCTGCCGGCAGACCCGGAAGAGCTTGCGGGTCTGCGCCTCCACGCCCTTGGCGCTGTCGAGGAGCATGACCGCGCCGTCCACCGCGTGGAGCGTCCGGTAGGTGTCCTCGCTGAAGTCGGCGTGGCCCGGGGTGTCGAGCAGGTTCATCTGCAGCCCCCGGTAGGGGAACTGGAGCACGCTGGTGGTGATGGAGATCCCGCGCTCCCGCTCCATCTCCATCCAGTCGGAGACGGCGCTGGCCCTCCCCCGCTTGGCCTTCACGGCCCCGGCCAGCTGGATCACCCCCCCGTAGAGGAGGATCTTCTCGGTGAGCGTGGTCTTGCCGGCATCCGGGTGGGAGATGATGGCGAAGGTGCGCCTGCGGGCGATCTGGTGCTTCATGGGGTCCGCCCCGGGGGGCGGCCGCTACCTATCACGCCTTGGCGGCCTGCGCCGCTTCTGCGGCGGCGCGCGCCGCCTTCCCCTTCCAGAACTGGCGCGGGAGCAGGGCCAGGGCCATCAGCAGGAGCTGGCTGCCGATGAAGCCCGACAGCGCCCAGAAGGCCTTGTCCATGAAGCCGTAGGAGTGGAGCCCCACGCCGAGCATGTTCACCCCGAACCAGGAGAGGCTGGTGATGACGTTGCCGAAGATGGCCATGGTCATGATGCCGCGCTCCCGGACGAAGCCGCCCCATCGGGCGTGCAGGATGATGGCGCACCAGAGAACGATGAGGAGCGCCCCGTTCTCCTTGGGGTCCCAGCCCCAGAACCGGCCCCAGGACTGGTCGGCCCAGATGCCGCCGAGCACGGTGCCCACGAAGCTGAAGAAGAGCGAGAAGGCGATGATCCCGTAGACCATCCCGGAGAGGGCCTTCGAGGTCTCGGGATTCATCCGGGCGGCGAACTGCTTTCGCAGGGTCCAGGCGATGGCGATGGCGCCGGCCAGGAACATGCCGCTGTAGCCGATGGTGATGGTGGTGACGTGGGTGGCGAGCCAGAAGTTGGAGTCGAGCACCGCCCGCATCATCTCCATGGTGTCGCCGTCGCCCGAGAGGTGGTGGGCCACGAGCAGGGAGGCGAAGCCGGAGGCCGAGGCCACCGCGGTCCCGAAGCCGTTCCGGTACATGCGCTCGAGGACGATCCCGAGGAGCACCGCCCCCCACCCCACGAAGACGGCCGAGGAGTAGAGGTTCGTGACCGGAGGCCTCCCCTGGAGGACGATGCGCGAGACGAGCCCGGCGGTCTGCACGATGGCGCCGGCGCAGAGCAGGCCGAAGGCCGTCGGGCGGAGGATCTCCGGCTTCCACGCCCACGATGCGAACACCGCGAGCAGCGCCAGGACGTAGATGGCCATGCCGACGTAGAAGGGCTGGGCCCGGTTGAAGGTGGTCTCGTGGTCGACCTGGGTCTGCGCGCCGGGCCAGGTCCCGAAGGTGACGGACTGGAGATCCTTCACCGCCTTGTTGAAGGCGGGGGCGTCCTGGACCGAGTAGGCCCACGCGATGCGGGACATGGGCTCGAGCCCGGGGTTCACCGCGCCCGCGGCCACGCCGCGGAGCGCCTCGCCGGTGCTGGACCAGGCCTCGGCCTTCTGGCCGGGCAGCGGCGGGATGGGGCGGAAGTAGGCCAGGTCGGCGAGCATGGCCTGCCGGGCCGCGGCTCCCGGAGCGGTGGCGCCGGCGATCTCGGCGGCGAGCCCGGGCGACTGCTCGAGCTGGATGGTGTTCTTGAGCCGGTGATAGAGGTAGAGCCGCTCGAAGAGGTTGGCGACCGCGTTCTGGTACGGGGTGCGCAGCTTCGCCTCGATCATCTGCGCGGCGTTGGCCTCGCGCTGGATGTCGTTCACGAACGGGATGATCTGCCGGAAGGAGTAGTACCGGTCCTTCGTCCGCTCGAGCTTCATGATGCCCAGCACGTCGGGGTTGTCGATGACGAAGATGGGCTGGAGGTCGGCGACCTGGGGCCGGAA
>DAIEMM010000270.1 GCA_027349605.1 Anaeromyxobacteraceae bacterium | reverse complement strand
CTCCGGCAAGGTGGTCGAGATCAACGGACCGCTCGTCGACGCCCCGGAGACCGTCAACGAGGACCCCTACGAGGAAGGCTGGATGATCGTCGTGGAGGCCTCCGACCCGAAGGAGCTCGCCGAGCTCCTGGACGGCGCCGCGTACCGGAAGTTCGTCGAGGAAGAGCAGGAGTAGACCTTGCGCTACCATCCCCACACGCCCGGGGACGTCCGGCAGATGCTGGACGTCTGCGGGGTGTCGTCCATCACCGACCTGTTCCGATCCATTCCGGCGAAGCTGCGCCTGGGGCGGGCGCTCGACGTCCCCGCCGCGATCGACGAGGTGTCGCTCCTCGCCGAGTTCCAGCGGCTGGCCGCGAGGAACCGCACCGAGCACCCGCCCTTCATCGGCGCCGGGGCCTACGCGCACCACGTCCCCCCGGTCGTCGACCAGCTGCTCCTGCGCGGGGAGTTCTTCACGGCGTACACCCCCTACCAGCCGGAGATCGCCCAGGGAACGCTCCAGGCGCTCTTCGAGTGGCAGACCTTCGTGACCCTGCTCACCGGGCTCGAGATCTCGAACGCCTCCATGTACGACGGCGCCTCGGCCACCGCCGAGGCGGTGCTGCTCGCCACCCGGACGACCAGCCGCGACAAGGTGGTGGTGAGCGCCGCCCTCCACCCCGAGTACCGGAAGGTGCTCTCCACCTACCTGGCCTCCACCGGCGACGAGATCGTGACCGTGCCTTACGGCCCGGACGGCCGCACCGACCTCACGGCCCTGGACGCGGCGGTCGACGACCGCACCGCGGCGGTGGTGGTGGGCTACCCCAACTTCTTCGGCGTGGTGGACGCCCTCCCCGAGGCCGCCGCCATCGCGAAGCGGGGCGGCGCGCTCGCCATCTCGGCCACCTCCGAGGCGGTCTCCCTCGGCCTGCTGCAGGCACCCGGTGCGCTGGGCGCCGACGTGGCGGTGGGAACCCTCCAGAGCTTCGGGAACGGCCTCAACTTCGGCGGGCCGGCCCCCGGGTTCCTGGCCATCCGCGAAGGGCTCGTCCGCCAGATGCCCGGACGCGTGGCGGGCGCCACCGTCGACCGCAACGGCCGGCGCGGGTTCGTGCTCACCCTCTCCACCCGCGAGCAGCACATCCGGCGGGAGAAGGCCACGTCCAACATCTGCACCAATGCCGGCCTGGCGGCGCTGGCCGCCACCATCCACCTCTCGCTGCTCGGGAAGGGAGGCCTGGCCCACCTGGCGCGCCTCAACCACGCGCGCGGCAAGCAGCTCCGCGACGCCATGAGGAAGGCCGGCTTCGGCATGCGCTTCACCGGCCCCACCTTCAACGAGGCCGCCTTCGACGTCGGGGACGCCCAGGAGGTGGTCGACCGCCTGGCGAAGAAGGGCATCGCCGCCGGCGTCCCGCTCGCGCGCTGGTACCCCGACGATCCGCGCATGAAGGGCGCGCTGCTCAGCGTCGCCACCGAGCTGCACACCCCCGAGCTCATCGAGCTCTTCGCGCAGTCGGTGAGGGGATAGACATGGCCAACCCGACCGGCTGGAAGCCCAGCATGGAGAAGGGCGCCGCGTCCGGCGCCGGTTCGCAGGAGACGGGACTCATGGGGGCCACCCGCGGGCTCGCCATGGAAGAGCCGCTGGTGTTCGAGCAGGGCTCGCCGGGGCGCATCGGGGTCTCGCTCCCTCCCCTGCCCGCCGGAGCCGACCCCGCCGCCGAGATCCCGGCGGCGCTGCTCCGCGGGGAGATCGCCGGCATGCCCGAGATGGGCGAGCTGGAGGTGGTCCGCCACTTCACCCGCCTCTCGCAGTGGAACTGGGGCATCGACACCGGCTTCTACCCGCTGGGCTCCTGCACGATGAAGTACAACCCGAAGTCGAGCGAGGCCCTGGCGCGCCTGCCCGGGTTCGCGGGGGCGCACCCGCTGCTGCCCGGGTCCATGAGCCAGGGAGCGCTCGAGCTCATCTACGAGCTGGAGCGGTCCCTCTCCGAGGTGGCGGGCTTCCCCGCCTCGGTCATGTCGCCCGCAGCCGGCGCCCAGGGCGAGCTGGTCGGCCTGATGATGATCCGGGCCTACCACGTGGCCCGCGGCAACCCGCGCCACAAGGTGCTCATCCCCGACACCGCCCACGGCACCAACCCTGCCTCGGCGGCCTTCAACGGGTATTCCACGGTGCAGCTCGAGAGCGGCCAGGACGGGCGGCTGCACCCGGAGACGGTGGCGAAGGCGATGGACGAGGACGTCGCCGCCATCATGATCACGAACCCCAACACGCTGGGCATCTTCGAGAGCCACATCGCCGAGATCGCCGCCATCGTCCACGGCAAGGGCGGCCTGGTCTACGGGGACGGCGCCAACTTCAACGCCCTCCTGGGCGTGGCCCGGCCCGGGGACATGGGCTTCGACGTCATGCAGTACAACCTGCACAAGACCTTCGCCACGCCTCACGGCGGCGGTGGCCCCGGCTCCGGCCCGGTGGGCGTGGCCGAGGCGCTCGTGCCGTTCATGCCGCTCCCGGTGGTCGTGAAGGAGGGCGAGACGTACCGGCTGGTCACCGATCCGGCCGAGCGCCCCCGCACCGTCGGCAAGGTGCGCGAGTTCTGGGGCAACATGGGCATGTTCGTCCGCGCCTGGGCCCTCATCCGGGAGCTGGGACCCGACGGGCTGCGCCGCGTGGCCGAGCTGGCCGTCCTGAACGCCAACTACGTCCGGTCCGAGCTGAAGGGCCACTTCAACCTGCCCTACGAGACCGACACGCTCCACGAGGTGGTCTTCGACGACAAGCTCCAGAAGGACGCGGGCGTCACCACCATGGACGTGGCCAAGCGGCTCATCGACCACGGGTCGCATCCACCCACCGTCTACTTCCCGCTGGTGGTCCACGGGGCGCTCATGATCGAGCCAACCGAGACCGAGTCGAAGGAGACGCTCGACCAGTTCGTGGCCGCCATGCGCTCCATCGCCGCCGAGTCGAGGTCGGACCCCGAGGCCCTGAAGGCCGCGCCCACGAGGACGATCCGGGCCCGGCTCGACGAGACCCGCGCCGCGCGCAAGCCGATCCTCCGCTGGACCCCGGGGATGAAGGTCGACTAGCTCGCACTTCGTTCCCCACCGGAATTCGCGAGAAACCCCCTGATCAACGGGGGTTTCTCCCTTTTTGCCCGTCCATGGGTCTGGACGGCTCGCTTTTTTCTGGCAGGCTGTCCTGGCCATGGAGGCAACGGGAGGAACGACATGAGGAACATCGGGAGTGTGTTGGCGGTCGCGGCGGCCCTGGCGCTCGCCTTCCCCGCCGAGGCCGAGGTGGCGCTCGATCTCAAGGTTGGCTACGCGATTCCCACCGGGAACGCCGCGGCGTCGGGCGGCGTCGACGTCTACGCCGGCGCGATGAACAAGCTGTGGTCGGGCGCCATTCCGCTGGAGGTGGCCGGGCGCTACCGCTTCAGCCCGAATCTCTCCGCGGGCGTCACCTTCCAGTACGACCCGGCGTTCGTGGCGACGTGGTCCTGCAGCGCCGGCCTGTCCTGCTCGGGCTACGACATGCGCGTCGGCGTGGAAGCCGTCTACGGATTCCTCCCGGCCGGCTTCCTCAATCCCTGGTTGAGCGTGGGAACGGGCTGGGAGTGGACCCACCTCTACGTGACCGACAACGTCCTCGCGAACTCGATCACGTTCAGCGGGTGGGAGTACTTCAACGTCCAGGCCGGTCTCGACTTCAACCTGTCGAAGACGTTCGCGATCGGCCCGTACCTGGGCTACTTCGGCGGTTCCTACACGAGCGTGTCGGGGGACCTTTCCGGGTCGAGCGTGAACGGCTCCATCCCGTCCGAGTTCCGGAGCTTCCACGGATGGGTCCAGGTCGGGGCGAAGGGGACCGTGAACCTCTAGGTTTTGCTCCCGCGGCGTCACGCCTTGGCCA
>DAIEMM010000268.1 GCA_027349605.1 Anaeromyxobacteraceae bacterium | reverse complement strand
CCTTCGCCACGCTCGCCGAGGGGCAACGGGTCGGTCTCTTCGCGGGGCCCGGCGTGGGAAAGTCCTCGCTCCTGGGCAGGCTGGCCCGGGGTGGGGGCGCCGAGGTCTGCGTCGTGGCGCTGGTGGGGGAGCGGGGGAGGGAGGTCCGGGAACTGGTGGAGGATGCGCTGGGGCCGGAAGGTCTCCGCCGGAGCGTGGTGATCGCGGCCACGAGCGATGCCCCGGCGGTGGTGCGGATGCGGTCCGCCCAGGTCGCCACGGCGGTGGCCGAGTGGTTCGCGCGCGTGGAGGGGCGAAGCGTCCTCCTCCTCGTCGATTCGCTGACCCGATTCGCCCGGGCGGTGCGCGAGGTCGGGCTCGGCGCGGGCGAGGTGCCCGTGCGGCAGGGTTTCCCTGCCCGGGTCTTCTCGGAGCTTCCCCGGCTCGTCGAGCGGGCGGGGACGGGTCCGGGAGGCTCGATCACGGCGGTCTACACCGTCCTCTCCGGGGGGGACGAGGCGGAGGACCCGATCTCGGCGGAGATCCAGGGGCTACTCGACGGGCACCTCGTCCTCGACCGGCGGGTCGCCGAGGCAGGGCGGCATCCGGCCATCGACGTGCTGTCGAGCCTGTCCCGGGCCATGCCGGGCGTGACCGGAGCCGCCCATCGCGCGTCCGCGGCCAGGGTCCGGCGCGCCCTCGCCCGATGGGACGCGGCCCGGGACCTGCTGGCCGCCGGGGCCTGGGTTCGCGGCGCCGACCCGGCGCTCGACGCGGCAGCGGACGCCATGCCCGCGATCGAGGGCTTCCTCCGGCAGGAGGGGAGCGAAGGTGCGGCGTTCGGCGAGACCCTGGAAGCGCTAAAGTCCGTCGCGTCCGGGATCGAGGAATGAGCCGCTGGCCCCTGGGGGCGCTGCTGCGACTCCGGTCGGCACAGGCGCGGAGCGCGGTCCGGGAGGCGGCCGCCGGGTGGTCCGGAGCCATCCGGGCACGCAACGCCGCCGAGGACCTCTCCCGGCGCGCCGCGGAAGAGAGGGACGAGGCCGCATCCGGGAAGGTGCCCCCGTCCGCCGGGGCGGCCGGGGACCTCGCTCGCGACGCCTCGTGCCGCAGGGCGATCGACCAGGCGGCCCGCCGGACGAGGAGGCAGGGCGAGCGGGCAGCCGCCGAGGCCGAGCGGGCGATGCGCCGCGCGGTGGAGGCGGACTCCGCTGCGGGCGCGCTGCGGGGGAGGGTGGAGGCGCTGGAGCGGGGCAGGGATCGCTGGGAGCGGGTGCGGCGCCTGGCCAGGGAGGCCCGCCGGGAACGCGAGGTCGAGGAGGCCTGGGGCGCTCTAGCGCAGCTCGAAGCTGGCCCGTCCCTGGCTGCACTCGACCTCCAGCCGCCTGGGACGGAGGTCGCGGGGCGCCGGCTCGCCGCCCCGGTCGAACTGGGCCGGGGAGACCACCACCTGCTCGCGTGGGCGCAGCGCTCGCAGCTCGTGCTTCCAGGTCCGATCGAGCGTGAGCACCACGTCCGTCCAGACCTCGTCGGACTCGTTGCGCACCAGGATCTGCTGCCCGCCGAGCAGGGAGTCCTTGAGGACGTGGACGTCGGCGCCGATCGCGTTGCCCGGGCCGGAGGAGGGGCAGGCGATCCAGAGGGCCAGGAAGGAAGCGAGGAGCCAGCCGCCCACCATGCCGAGGCGGGCCCTCTGCCAGCGCCCGGCCTTCCGGAAGCCCTCGACCAGGTCCGCCGCCGCCCGGCGCCCCTGGTCGAGCGCCCCCCCGACGAGGCCTGGAGCGCCCTGCGGTCGATCAGCCATAGGGGGAGTTTACAGTCCGTCAGGGGCATCGCCAACGTCCTCCGCTTCCCTCACCGGCCCTGCGCGGAAGGGACCGATGGGGTATGAGGTCCTGCAAGTGACCCCGCCCACCCTCGCCCCCGCATTCGTCGCCGACGCCGCCTCCCTCCAGGCGCTGGTGCGCCGCCTCGCGGACGAGCCGCGGGTGGCGCTCGACACCGAGTCGAACAGCTTTCACGCCTACCGGGAGCGGGTCTGCCTCCTGCAGATCTCCATCCCGGGCGCCGATTTCATCGTCGACCCGATCGCGGTGGAGGTGGGGCCGCTAGGCGCCGTGCTCGGCGGGGACCGGGAGCTCATCCTCCACGGGGCCGACTACGACGTCCGCTGCCTGCGGCGCGAGTTCGGGTGGGATCTGGGGCGCATCTTCGACACCATGGTCGCGGCGCGGAGGCTCGGCTCGAAGGAGCTGGGGCTGGCCGCCCTGGTCCAGGCACACTTCGGGTTCCGGCTCACGAAGGAGCACCAGCGTGCCGACTGGGGCCGCCGGCCGCTCACCCCCGCGCAGATCCGCTACGCGGCCCTGGACACCCATTTCCTGCTCCCGCTCCACGACATCCTCTCGGCCGGCCTGTCGCAGGGGGGCGGCTCCGACGAGGCCCGCAGGGAGTTCGATCGCATCGCCGCCGCGAAGGCCCACGCCCGGGTCTTCGACCCCGAGGGCTGGCGCAAGCTGAAGGGGGCGCGGGAGCTCGACGTCGAGGGGAAGAAGATCCTCCGGTCCCTCTGGATCGCCCGCGAGGAGCGCGCGTCCGCCATCGACAAGCCTCCCTTCAAGGTGATCCCGGAAACGGCGCTCGTGGAGCTGGCGCGGCGGCGGCCCACCCGGGAGGCGGCCATCCGCTCCATCCCCGGCATCACCCCCAAGGTGATGGAACGTGCCGGGGAGGCGATCCAGCGGGTGATGGGAGCGGTGGAAGGAATCGCTAGAACGCCACGCCCGGAGCGGGAGGGGTGACGGGCCTGGCGGGATCGAGCAGCGGTGGCGGCTCTCCGGCCAGCAGCCGGTAGCGAGCCCAGTCGGAGAGGACCGACCGGATGTACTGCCGGGTCTCCCGGTACGGGACGTCCTCCACCCACTCGTCGAGGGGGAGGCCAGCGCGTGCCCGGGACCAGGCGGCGGCCGCCGTGGGCCCCGCGTTGTAGGCCGCGAGCGCCTGGGCGGGCGTCGCGAAGCGGTCGGAGAGGAGGGCCAGGTAGGCCACCCCGAGCCGGGTGTTTTCGGCGGGGTCGGCCAGGTCGGCGTCGCCCCGGACGCCCAGAACGGCGCCCAGCCTGCGGGCCGTCTCGGGGCGGAGCTGGAGGAGCCCTTCCGCGGCCGCGGCGCTCCGCGCGGTGGAGTCGAAGGCGGACTCCCGCCGCATCACCGCGAGTGCGAGGGCCGGATCGACGCCCAGGGCCCGCGCCGCCGGCCGGAGCACGCCGGAGTGCGCATCGGGGTAGGCCAGCCGCCGGGTCCGGATTCCCGGGGCGAGGTGGTCCCGGGCCATCCGGTACGGCACCTCGGGATCGCCGACGAATGCGGCGACCTCGGCGAGAAGTACCGCCCGGGACCGGACGCCGGGGGCGCGGGAGAGGCGCTGGAGGGCGGCGAGCGATTCCTCGCGCAGGCCGGCTCCGGCGAGGTCCACGGCGAGGGCCATGCCGGCGGCGATGCGGGGGTCCCGCGGAGGGTCGGGGAGGGGGGAGGGAGGGAGCGGGACGGCCTCGGGAACGGGGAGGGAGCGCTCCTCGAGGCGTGCGGCCGAGAGCAGGGCGTACCAGCCGCCGGGAACCTCGGCGATCGCCGCCCGGTATGCGGCGGCAGATGCCTCCGGGTCAGGGTCGATGCGGGCCTGCCAGTAGAGGGCCGCGGCCCGGATGCCGCCCGACTCCTTCTGCGCGAGGCCACGAAACGCGGCGCGGGCCGCGCCGCGGTCCCCGGAGCGGAAGAGGGACCAGGCGAGGAACCACCGGGCATCCGGGGCGCGCCTGGCGCCCGGGCGCTCGCGCAGGAATCGACGGAGGGACCGGGCCACCCGGTCGTAGCGCCCGAGGTCGTACGGGAGCCAGGCCGCCAGGAAGGCGGCGTCGTCGGGGAGATCGGCCTGCTGCGCGACGGTGAGACCCGGAACGATCGGCCGCTCCCGGGCCACGCGGCGGTAGCGGGAGACGGCCTCCTCGATGCGTCCTTGCCGGCCGGCCGCGCGGGCCAGCACGAAGCGGGCCGCGGCGGGCTCGCCGGGGCCGGGGAGGCGCGCCACCGGGGAGGCGATCCGCTCCGCCTCGGCGGGACGGCCGAGTTGCAGGAGGGCCATGGCGCGCAGGACGGTGGGGAGGGGAGCGGGGCCGAGCGCCGCTTCGACGGCGTCGACCTCACCCAGCGCGGCGGCGGTCCTGCCGGCGGCGAGGAGACGGCGCGCCCGCTCGAGCCGATCGGCGATGGTGAGGGTTCCGGGCCACGTCGCGAGGAGCACCCGGACCGCCTCCTCTCCCTCCACCTCCCCGGCCCGGTCGATGGCGAGCGCACGGAGCGCGGCTGCGGCGCGCGGATCGGCGAGCGCCGTCCAGGCCTGGGCCAGGGCGAGCCGAGCCGGGGGGTAGCCGCCGCCCGACCCGGCCGCGCGCGCGGCCCAGCCAGGCTCTCCCGCCGCGAGCCAGGCCCGGGCCTCGGCGGCCGCCAGGAACGGACGGTCGGCCGGGTCGGCCCCGTCGGCGGCGAGCGCCCAGGCCGCGGCCGCCGCG
>DAIEMM010000250.1 GCA_027349605.1 Anaeromyxobacteraceae bacterium | reverse complement strand
CCGGGTCTTCGACTTCTCCGCCCGGAAGGTGGGCCCGAAGGAGTAGACCTTCCCGAGGGCCATGGCGGCGGCTTCCATGTAGAGCTGGCCGGACTGGGTCAGGTAGGCCTTGCCCAGGTCGAAGTAGGGCACCTCGAAGAGCGTGCTCGTCCCCTCGCAGGCGGCGGGCGTGAAGATGGGGCCGTCCACCAGGGTGAACCCGCGCCGGTCGAAGAAGTCGCGGATGGCCTTCTCGACGGTGTGGCGCACCCGCAGGATCACGTTCTGGCGCGGGGACCGGAGCCAGAGGTGGCGCTGCTCCATGAGGAAGGCCACCCCGTGCTCCTTGTGGCCGATGGGGAACTCGCGCGCCGGCCGTGCGTGGACCTACAGCCCGCGCACGTCGATCTCGAAGCCGATGGGGGAACGGGGCTCCTTCTTGACGAGCCCGGTCACCACGATGGAGGTCTCCTGCGGCAGGTGGTCGGCCTCGGTGAAGGCCTCCGGGGTCACGTTCCCCTTGAAGACCACGCACTGGATGGTCCCGGTGCCGTCGCGGACCTGGAGGAAGTGCAGCTTCCCCGAGGATCGGCGGTTGTGGAGCCAGCCGCGGAGGGTGACCTCCTGCCACTCGTGCGCGGCGATGTCGGCGACGTAGACGTTCTCGGCCATCTCTGGGTTCTCCGGGGCGAAAGAGGCGCGCAATATACCCCGGAGCCCCGGGGAACGCGCAGGTGCAAAATCGCCGTACCGCGGTAATATCGCGGGCTTCCATGCCCTCCATGAACGAGAGATACGAGCCGAAGTCGATCGAGCCGCGCTGGCAGAGGCGCTGGGACGAAGCCGGGGTCTTCCGGGCCGGGCGCCGGGAAGGCGCCGAGAAGCGCTACGTCCTCGAGATGTTCCCGTACCCGTCCGGCGCCATGCACATGGGGCACGCCCGGGTCTACACCATCGGTGACGCGCTGGCCCGCCTGCTGCGCATGCGCGGCTACGACGTCCTGCATCCCATGGGTTTCGACGCGCTGGGCCTGCCGGCCGAGAACGCCGCGCTGAAGGACGGGCGCCACCCGGCCGAGCGCACCCGGGAGAACATCGTCGCCTTCCGCCAGGACATGCAGCGGGTGGGTTTCGCCTTCGACTGGGAGCGCGAGTTCGCCACCTGCGATCCCGAGTACTACCGGTGGAACCAGTGGTTCTTCCTGCGCATGCTGGAGAAGGGGATCGTCTACCGGCGCCAGGGCAGGGCCAACTGGTGCACCGGCTGCAACACGGTCATCGCCAACGAGCAGGTGGTGGACGACAACCTCTGCGAGCGCTGCAGCTCGCCGGTGGTCGAGCGGGTCATCACGGAGTGGGCGTTCCGCATCACCGACTACGCCGACGACCTGCTGGCCGGCCTCGACGAGCTGCGCGACTGGCCGGAGCGCATCACCACCATGCAGCGCAACTGGATCGGGCGCAGCGAGGGGGCCGAGGTCGACTTCGCGGTGGACGGCTCCGCCGAGCGGATCCGGGTCTTCACCACGCGTGTCGACACCATCTTCGGCTGCACCTACGTGGTGCTGGCGCCCGAGCACCCGCTCACCGCCCGGCTCACCACCCCGGCCCGCAAGGCCGACGTGCAGGCCTTCGTCGACCGCATGGCGAGGACGGACGCCGCGCTGCGCACCGGCGAGGACGCGCCCAAGGAGGGGGCCTTCACCGGCGCGTACGCGGTGAACCCGTACAGCGGGGAGAAGGTCCCGGTCTGGATCGCCAACTTCGTGCTGGCCGGCTACGGCACCGGCGCCGTCATGAGCGTCCCGGCCCACGACCAGCGCGACCTCGAGTTCGCCCGCAAGTTCGCGCTCCCCGTGCGGGGGGTGATCCAGCCCGCCGGGGGGCCGCGTCTCCCCGCCGGCGAGGCCCTGGAGAGGGCCTCCACCGACGACGGCGTGCTGGTCGATTCCGGCCCCTTCACCGGCCTGCCGAGCGCCGAGGCGCGCCGGCGCATGTCGGCGCTCGCGAAGGAGAAGGGATTCGGGGAGGCGTCGGTGAAGTACCACCTGCGCGACTGGGGCTTCAGCCGGCAGCGCTACTGGGGCACGCCCATCCCGATCGTCTACTGCCCCGAACACGGCGCGGTGGGCGTTCCCGACGCCGATCTCCCGGTGACCCTGCCCGACGAGGCCATCATCACCGGCACCGGCGAGCCACCGCTGGCCAAGGTGCCGGCCTTCGTCAACACCACCTGCCCGACCTGCGGCAAGCCGGCGCGCCGCGAGACCGAGACCATGGACACCTTCGTGGACTCGTCCTGGTACTACGCCCGCTACCTGTCGCCGCGCGACGCCGAGCGACCCTTCGGCCAGTCCGAGGCGCGACGCTGGCTGCCGGTCGACGTCTACGTGGGCGGACCCGAGCACGCCGTGATGCACCTGCTCTACTTCCGCTTCTGGCACCGGGTGATGCAGCAGCTCGGGCTGGTGTTCGAGAAGGAGCCGGTGAAGCGGCTGGTCACCCAGGGCATCGTCAACGGGCCCGACGGCCGGAAGATGTCGAAGCGCTGGGGCAACGTGGTGCAGCCCGGCCCCATCGTCGACCGCTTCGGCGCCGACACCATGCGCATGTTCATGCTCTTCGCTGCGCCGCCCGAGAAGGACATCGACTGGTCCGACGAGCAGGTCGAGGGCATGTTCCGCTTCCTGTCCCGGGTCTGGCGCATCTTCCACGCCCGGCAGGAGGTCTTCCTCGTCCCCGACCGGCTGCTCGCCGACGCGGCCGGCCCGTTCCTCGAGCTGCGACGCAAGACCCACCGGACCATCAAGAGGGTCACCGACGGACTCGAGGGCGAGCTCAAGTTCAACACCGCCATCGCCGGTCTCATGGAGCTGGTGAACGAGCTCTACGCGCTCGAGCCGGCGAGCGACGCCGACCGCGCCGCCGTCAAGGAGGCGCTGGTCGCGCTGGCGACGATGCTCGCTCCCTTCGCGCCCCACGTCGCCGAGGAGCTCTGGCACGAGGTGCTCGGGCCGGAGGTGCGCGACCAGCTGCTCGCCGAGGCACCCTGGCCATCGCACGACCCGGCGCTGGTGGTGGCCGACGTGGTGACCGTCGCGGTCCAGGTGAACGGCAAGCTGCGGGGAGAGATCCAGGTGCCGCTCGCGGCAGGCGAGCCGGAGGTGAGGGCTCTCGCCGAGCGGGAGGAGCGCGTGAAGGCCCACCTGGCCGGCAAGACCGTGCGCAAGGTGGTCTTCGTCCCCCGCCGGCTCACCAACTTCGTGGTCGCATGAGGCGCCTCGGGCTCGTCGCGGCCGTCGTCGCGCTGGCCGCCGGGGCGGGCTGCGGCTACGCCGTGGGATCGGGCGCCGCGCGCCTTCCAGGCGGCGCCGGGCAGGTCTTCGTTCCCCCCCTCGAGAACCGCACCGCCGACGCGGAGGCGGGAGCGCTGGTGGCCGCCGCGCTTCGAGACGAGCTCTCGCGGCGGGGGGTGGCGGGCGGGGAGGGGGCGTCCGCGCGCATCGAGGGCGTGGTGACGCGCTCGGCCTCGTCCCCCCTGACGACGCAGGGCGGGACCTGGCGCCTGGTGCTCGAGGTCCAGGCGCGCATGATCGTGAGCGGCCAGGAGGCGGCCCAGGTCAAGGTGCGTCGGGAGGTGGACTACCTGGGTGAGGTGGACGCCATCGCCACGGAAGGACGGCGGCGGCTTGCCCTTCGCAGGGGTGCGGAGGAGGCCGCTCTCGAGATCGTCGAGCGGCTCGAGACTCCGTAGGGCAGGGAACTACTTCGCCGGCGCGGTCTTCGCGACGGCCTTGGCGAGGCGGGAGATCTTCCGCGAAGCCGTGTTGCGGTGGACCACGCCCTTCGAGGACGCCTGGCCGATCACCCGGGCTGCCGCCTTGAACGCGTCCTGCGCGGCGGCCTGCTCACCGCCCTCCAGCGTCTCGCGAACCTTCTTCACGGCGCTCTTCACGCGGGTGCGCACGGCCTGGTTGCGGGCCCGGCGCTTCTGGGACTGGCGATTGCGCTTGTCGGCGGAGCGGGTGTTTGCCAAGTGTGCTTCTCCCCTGGGGGTTCTCGAAGGTCGCGGTTTCTACCGCCCGGCCCTCGGCGCGTCAAGCGTTTTGGAGGACGACAATCCCTTCGACACGGTGAGTTATCCACTTCGGAGAACTTTCAGGGGTCAAGGTACCCGCTTGGGACTCGCGTCATCGGGCCCGAGCGGGCGAACACATCCTAACCTATTGAAATGATGAAAGTTAGGCCGATTGAAGCGCGCGCCTGTCCTGTGTCAATCCGGTGTCGATGCGGGGGGTACCCCAGGGCCGCCATTTTTTGTCCACGTACTTTCCACGAAGGAGGACAGACGAGCCAAAGGTTCAAGAAGTCCTCGGGTTTTGTCGGGAAAGCGCCTTCGCCTCGTCCCACAGCCGGTCCATCTCCTCGAGGGTCGCATCCCCGTGGGCGACGCCCCGGCGAGCGAGTCCCTCCTCGACGTACTCGAAGCGGGAGATGAACTTCGCGAGAGTGCCCCGCAGCGCCTCCTCCGGAGGAATCCCCAGCTTCCGTGCGAGATTCGCTGTCGCGAAGAGCAGGTCCCCGAGCTCGTCCTCCATGCGCGCACGGTTCCCCGATGCGATGGCCTCGTCGAGCTCCCCCAGTTCCTCCGCCACCTTGGCGCGTGCGCCGGCGGCGTCGGGCCAGTCGAAGCCGATCCGGCTCGCCTTCTCGGTCAGCCGCTCCGCCCGCGCCAGCCCGGGGAGCTCGCGCGGCACGCCCTCCAGGACGCTCTTCCCGCGCCCCTTGGCCTCGTTCTCCTTCTTCTTGATCGCCGCCCACTGGCGCAGCACGCCGTCCGAATCCCGGACTCCGGGGGCGGCCGGGTCGGGCCGCGCTTCCGGGCTGCGGGCGTCGGGTCCGAACACGTGGGGATGGCGGGAGAGGAGCTTCTCGGAGATCGCGTCGGCGACGCCTCCGAAGTCGAAGCGCCCCTCCTCCTCGGCGATCCGCGCCTGGAAGACGATCTGGAGGAGGAGGTCGCCGAGCTCTTCGCGATGGGCCTCCGGGTCCCCGCCGTCGATGGCCTCGAGGACCTCGTAGGTCTCCTCGAGGACGTAAGGTCGAAGGGTCGAGAGCGTCTGCTCCCGGTCCCAGGGGCAGCCGTCGGGGCCGCGGAGGCGGGCCATGATGGCGAGGAGACGGTCGACGGAGGCGGCGATCCGGTTCATCGCCGGTTTCTAGCCCGGAATCCCCCGTGCTAGCATTCGATTCTCGCGTGAGAATTCCTGCGACCGTCGCCCTCGCCGCCTGGCTCCTTCTCCTGGCACCCTCCCCGGCAGGGGCCCAGGTCCAGGCTCCCTCGCTCGTGGAGGGCGAGCTCCCCGCGGACGAACCGAAGTCCAGGGCGGCCCGCTCCGTCGAGCCGGTGCCGGAGCCGGCGCTGCCGCCCGAGCCCCTTCCTCCGCCCCCCTCCGCCCCCTCCGCCGCGGCCGGGACTCCCCCACCGGGGGTGGCGCCGGGAGTGAGCATCGGCCCCGACGAGCTGCGCAGGCTCCAGCGCCCCCTCCAGCCGGTCGGGATCCCCCCGGGGCGGATCGAGGAGCTCTGGCAGGCGCGACGGAATGCGGTGCGCGAGCAGGACGGGCCGGCCAGCCGGGCGGCCGCCCTGTCCCTGCGCGACGCCATGCGGGAACTGGGCATCGCGAGCCTCCCCTGGCACGCCATCGCGGAGGTGCGGGACGCCGAACGATCCCTGAGCGCCCGGGCGGTGGACGACGCCGTCGAGCACGCCACCCTGGCGGTGGCCCTCGCCCCGGACCTGCCGGAACCTCACTTCGCGCTGGCGCGCGCCCGCCTCGCGTCCGAGCCGATGCGGCCGCTCCCCGCGCTTCGCGCCGCCTGGGCCGGACTCGCCGCCGCGGCCCAGGATCCCCACGTGGCGAGGGCGCTCCTCGGCGACCTCTCGGGGGCGGCCATCGCGGCCCTCTTCGGCGCCGCCGCGGCCACCATCTCCCTCCTCTTCCTCTCCCGCCTGCGCATCTTCCTGCACGACTTCCGCCACCTCCCGGTGGTCCGCGCCGGAACTCCCGGCCAGTCCACGGCGCTCGCGCTGGCATTGCTCGCGCTGCCCTTCGTGTTCCGGCTGGGCCCGTTCGCGGTCCTCTTCGTGGCCGCCCTCGCGGCCTGGGCCTACCTTTCCCGGCAGGAGCGCGTCGCGGTCACGGTCTCCCTCCTCGCGCTCGTCGCCATCCCCTGGCTGGCCGGGCACGCCGCGACGGTCACGGCCTGGCAGGGGACCCTGGCCGACGACGTGCACGAGATCGAG
>DAIEMM010000261.1 GCA_027349605.1 Anaeromyxobacteraceae bacterium | reverse complement strand
ACGATGATCCCCGTCTCCTCGGCCAGCGGGATGAACTCCAGCGGCGGCACGAGGCCCGTCCCCGGATGCACCATCCGGACGAGCGCCTCCGCGCCGACGATCCTCCGGGTCCACAGGTCCACCGCCGGCTGGTAGTGCACGACGAACCGTCGCTTCTCGACGGCTTCCGCCAGCTCCGCCTCCATGCCGATGCGCCGGGAGACGTTCCGGCTCATCTCCGGCGAGAACACCTGGACCTGGTTGCGCCCCATGCGCCTCGCGCGGGAGAGGGCCACGTCGGATTGCTTGAGCAGGGAGGACACGGTGTCCTTCCCGTCCTGCCCCAGGAGCGTGATCCCCGCGCAGGCGGTGAAGTGAACGGTCATCCCGTCGACCTGGACGCCCTGCGCGAGCAGATCCAGGATCCGCCGCACCACCATGGTCGTCGAGTACTTGCTCTCCAGCCTGGTGAGGAGGAGTCCGAACTCGTTGGGCGAGATGCGGGCGACCATGTCCGTCTCCCGCAAGCTTCCCGACAGGGCGCTCGCGAAGCTCCGGAGAATGCGGACGCCGACCTCCTCGCCGTACTCGTTGACGAACTCCCGGAAGAGGTCGAACCGGAGGATCGTCACGGCGAACCGCTCCTCGTAGCGACGCGCCCTCGCGAGCTCCTCCTCCAGGCGCTGCACGAATCGCGCGCGATTGGGAAGTCCCGTCATCGGATCGCTCAGCACGAGGGGGACGAGGCGGCCCTCCCGCTGTCTCTGGCGCGTGACGTCCCGCACGAAGAGGAGGACCTCGGAGTCGCCGCTTCCGATCATCCGCGTCTCCAGGTGGCGAACCCTCCGTCCGCCAGGGAGCTGGAGCTCCGCGGGGTGCAGCCCGCTCGTCGCGAGGGCCCGCTCCACGAGCTCCAGGACCTTCCCGGCGATCTCGGAGGGAACGACCTCGTGGAGCCTCTTCCCGAGGTAGCGCTCGTATCGTGATCGGCGAACCCTGCTCTGCTCGATCTGGGCCTCGAGGATGACGCCGTCGCGCGAGATCCGGAGGACGAGATCGGGTATGGCCTGCAGGAGGGCCCGGGAACTCCCGCCCGCGCGGTGCGCCTCGTCGAGAGCCATCCCGGCCCGGATGAGGTGGCCGACGCGGAAGCCGAGGATGTCCCCGTGGACCGGCTTCGTGGCGAAATCGGTGGCCCCGACCTCGAACGCGCGGCGGATCGACTCCACGTCGTCGAGTCCGGTCATCATGAGGATCGGCGTGCGCCCCCCCGAGGGCAGCGCGCGGATCGCGGCGCAGGCCGCGAAGCCGTCCATCCCGGGCATCACGGCGTCCATCAGGACGAGGGCCGGCCGCAGCCGCTCAAAGGCCGCCACGCCCTCGCGGCCGTTCCCCGCCTCCTCCACGTCGAAGCCGGCGCTCTCCAGGGACGCCCGGGCGACGAGGCGGGGAACCAGGTCGTCGTCCACGAGCAGGACGAGCGGACGACCTCCCGGATGGCGGATGCGGTTCACCTCGACTCTCCCCTCCGGGGTCAGCCTGCTTCCGGAAGCGCGTGGAGCCGGACGCAATTGCGACCCTCCCTCTTCGCGCGGTAGAGGGCATGATCCGCCTGCAGCAGGAGGTCGTCGATTCCCACGGGCGGCGTGGCCGGTGGGGCGCAGACCACGCCCAGGCTGGCGCGGAGCTCGACGGGATCGGGTCCGCCGAGATCCAGGCGGATCGACTGGATGAGCTTGCGGATCCGCTCGGCCACCACCTCGGTCTGGGAGAGGGTCGTGCCCGGGAGGACGACGAGGAACTCCTCGCCGCCCCAGCGGCCGGTGAAGTCGTAGTCCCTCTTGTTCTGCTGCAGCACCTCCGCGACCTTCCGCAGGGCCTCGTCGCCGGCGGCATGGCCGAACTGGTCGTTGATCCGCTTGAAGTGGTCGAGGTCCAGCAGGATGAGGCCGACGCTGGTCCGGGCGCGCGCCGCGCGGCTCAGCTCGACGCGGGTTCGCTCGGAGAGCGCCCGGCGGTTGGGCAGGCCGGTCAGGCTGTCCCGGGTCGCGAGCGCCTCCTCGCGGGCCAGCAACTCGCTGAGGCGCCCCTCCAGCTGCAGGATCCGGGCACCGACGCCCATGCGCGCCAGCAGCTCCTCGCGGCGGAAGGGCTTGGTCACGTAGTCGTCGGCGCCCAGGTTGAGCCCCTCGACGATGTCCTCCCGTCCGCTCCTCGCGGTGAGGAGGATGATGTACGTGTACCCGGGCCAGGCCGCGTCGCGGATGCGGCGGATGAGCTCGGGACCGTCGAGCTCGGGCATCATCCAGTCCAGGATGACCATCCGGATGTTCTCGGCCTGGAGGATCTCCCATGCCTCCAGCCCGTCGGGGGCGAAGACGAACTCGTGGCCCGAGGAGGCCAGCTGACCCTGGAGCATCTGGCGCAGCAGCGAGTCGTCGTCGGCGATCAGCACCTTCATCACGTCCACCCCCCCGCACCGAGTCTAGGCCTGCCGGGCGGGCACCTCAATTTTGCGTTCCGTGTGGGACGCGCACCGACACGCGCCGCGCCTCGCAGGACCCAAGAGAATCCTTCCGGCCCCGCCTGGATGCGGCTACCCGTTCATGGCGGGGCCTTCGCCCCGACGGAGCCCACCCATGAGAATCCCCCTCCTCGTCATCCTCTCCCTCCTCGTCCCGGTGGCGGCCCTGGCCGGCCCCGATTGCCGGGATCTGGTGATCACGGGCCACCCGTCCTACCCGCCGGTCGCCCGGAGCGGTGACGCGGACGTCGTCTTCGGCATCTACCGGAACGACGAGCGGATGGCCTACCTCGACTACGTCGAGCCCCCCTTCATGGTGGACCCGGTGTCCGTCGTCGTGCGAACGGGCGCTGCCTTTCCGTACGCACGGTGGAGCGACTTGAGGGGGAAGAAGGGCGTCACCAACGTGGGGGAGAGCTACGGCGATCGATTCGACGCCTTCCTGGCGAGTGAGCTGACCGTCGCGCGCGCTCCCGGGGTCGACAAGGTCTTCGCCGCGCTGCTCGACGGGAAGGCCGACTACGCCATCATCGCCCTCTACCCGGGGCTGAACGTCGCCCGGAAGCTGGGCATCGGCGGGAAGGTCGAGTTCCTGCCCGTGCCCGTCGTCAGCGCCGACCTGTTCGTGGCCTTCTCGAGGAAGTCGAGGTGCCTCCGCGCGCTGAAGGACGGATTCTCCGGGGCGCTGGAGGCCGACGTCGACGGCGGGAAGGTGAAGACGCTGCTGGAGGACGCGGATCGGGCCTTCGCGAAGCGCTGACGGCCTCGGCGGGGCGGAGGTGGTACGAGGCGCCGGCGCTACTTCCGCCTTCTCGGGAGAGCCTTCTCGAGCTTGATGGCCACGGTCTCGACGTAGGTGGCGAGGAGCCGGTCCCCGACCTCGAGCTTCTGCAGCTGGATCGTGGGGCCGGCCTTCACCTGGTAGACGTTTCCGCCCGGCCCCTGGAACGAGACCAGGCGGTTGCCTGCGTCGATCGCGGTGACGGTCACCGTGCCCTGGACGCCCGCGGACGCCACGCCCCCGGGAAGCTGGTCCCTGCCGGCGCGGCCGCTCGTCACTCCGGACTCCATGGGGACGGCCTGCGTGCCGGGGGGCTGGAACTCGAGGGCGAGCCCCTGCTCGTACTCGACCCGGATGACGTCGCCCACGGCGAACTCGGCGAGCCGGGTGACCTCGGGACCCACCTTGAGCGTGTGCGCCGGCCCGGACGTGGGCTTCAGCGTGAGGGTGCGGTTGGCGACGTCGATGGACGTGATGGTGGCGGTGGCCGTCGCGAGACGCGAGGCGGCCGCCTGGCCGGGAATGCCGGTGGCCTTCATCTCGATCGTGCCCGGCGCGGGCGCCTCGGGCCTCGGGACGGGGACCGGGGTCGGCGGGGTCGGGACCGGTGACTGGGCGTGCGCCACCGTGACCGCGAGCACGGCGAGGGACGAGGCGAGCAGCTTTCTCATGGATGGGCTCCGGTGCGTGGGGTGCCCCCCGGGAATACTACGGGTGAACGGGCAGGTACAGGCCGGCTGCGCCACCCGGACGGGGGGCGGCAACCCCCGAGGTCCGGCTTGTCGGGGTGACCACGCCGGGTGACCCCCTGCGAGGGCGTTCCCGCCCCGGCACGGACAGGCCGGTCGTCGATTCCCTCCCCGTCGCGATCGCTTGCGTCGCCGCTTCGAGGATGCCTACCGTTGGTCGATGGAGCCGGCCCTGCGCGTGGAGGAACTGTCGGTCTCCTTCGGCCCCGTCTCCGTGCTGCACGATCTGTCCTTCGAGGTTCCGCAGGGCAGCGCCCTCGCCATCATCGGGCCGAACGCCTCGGGGAAGACGGTCCTCTTCCGTGCGCTCATCGGCGCCGTCCCGCACCACGGCAACGTCG
>DAIEMM010000174.1 GCA_027349605.1 Anaeromyxobacteraceae bacterium | reverse complement strand
CGGCCAGATCTCCGAGCAAAAACGAAACCTTGCATGACACTACGTATATCGTCAAAACGCCATGGGGCGTGCCTGGGGCCTGCCGAGCGTTCCGAAGATCTGGAACCCGTATCCGCCGTCGCTGCCCTTGCCGCTCGCCAGGGCCATGTCGACGAGCGACTTGAGAGGCGCCCCCTGCTCGGTTCGCCAGAAGGCCTCGGTGGGGCGCACCCGGGCCCTGCCGCTGAGCGCCGAGTACTCGACCCTGGGCTGGAGCTGGACGAAGAGCTGCTCGGCGACGATGTCCACGTCGTCCCCCTTCGACTCGAGCGTCCCGAAGTCGGCGCGGCCCGCCTTCACCTCGCCGCGGACGGCGATGGCCCCGAGCTTCACCGGCGGTATGGTCAGGCCCCCCTCCATGCCCGGGATCTGGATCTTCCCGCCCCGGATGGCCCCGTACTTCACCTGGAACTCGAGCTTGCCGGTGCTCTTCGAGGGGTCCTTCGGGTCGAGGGTCACGTCGAGGTTTCCCGAGAGGATCCCGGCCAGGTCGAGCCCGGTGGCCGCACGCACCGCCCCGGCCCTGGAGAGGTCGATGCCGCTCACCCGCGCCAGGTAGTGCGCGCTGGTCTTGCTGGCGTCGGTGAAGCCGGCGATGCGCCCGTCGAAGAGCGACACGTCGAAGGAGAAGGCGCGGTGGCCCCGGAGGGTGGGCCAGAGCCGGAGCCCGACGTCGAGCACGTCGAGCGGGATGCGCGTCCCGTCGGCGGTGATCACCGTGACCTCGCGCGCCCGGAAACCCACCAGCCCGGACGGCGAGAGGTCGTTCACCTTGACCTGGATGCCGCTCGCCCCCGCGTCGAGGATGAGTCGCTCCTTCACGGCCTCCACGGGAAAGGTGAGGCGGAGCGCCAGCACGAAGGCGAAGGCGAAGAACGCCACGTAGGCGCCGGTCTTCGTCCGGCCGGTGAGCTTCCACTTCCTGGGGTCGACGATCCACGTCCGAGGGTCGAGCTTCACGCCGTCCTCCTAGGTCTTCAGCTGCCAGGTCGAGACCTGCAGCGTGACGTCCACGAGCTTGGGGTCGTCGTTCCGCGTGGCCATGCGGATCTTGCGGACCTTCACCACGCCGGGGCCACGCTCCAGCGCCTCGACCAGCCGGGCGAGGCGGGGAAGGTCGATGCGAGCCAGGTTCACCTCGACGCTGTCCTCGGTGAGCCCTTCGGCGGTGGTGGGCGTGCCGGGACGGAGGTCGTTCACCTCCACGCCCGCTTGCGTGCCGGTCTGGGAGACGAAGCTCATGAGCTGGACGGGAGGTCCCTTCAGGCGGGCCTCCAGCGACTGCCGCTCCGCCTGGGCCTGCCGGTAGCCCCGGGTGAGCTTCCCGATCTGGGAGAGCATCTCGGTCTTCGACTCGATGCGCTTCTCCCGCGCGGTGATCGACCGGGAGACCCCGGTGACGACGAGGAAGAGGACGAAGAGGGAGACGGCGGCGGCCGCCCCCGACACCATCACCCGCTCGCGCGGGGAGAGGCGGGCGAGGAAGGACTCCAGGTTCGCGCGAAGGCGGCGCAGGCTCTCCATGGCTAGCCCTTCCCCCCGGGCGCCTGGGCGCCCTCGCAGGTGATGTCTGCGTCCACCGTGAACTCGAACTTCTGCTCGGTGCCCCGCTTGCGGGCTCCACCGGATCGCGCGTCCCCGAAGCAGCGCGAGCCCCGCAGCGCGGCCACGATCTTGTCCACGTTCTCCGCGGCGTCGGTCGTCCCCTGGAGGTGGAGCTTTTCCCGGGTGATCTCGATCCGGTCGAAGCGAAGCTGCACGTCGGGGGACCTGGCGGCCAGCTCGGCGAGCACGCCCACCGCCGACACCCGGGGGATCGACGCTCCCACGGTTCCGCGGCCGCGCAGCACCGACTCGGCCGTGGCGAAGTCGTCGAAGCACTTGCCGACCACCTTCTGCGTCACCTCGCACATCGCCCGGTCGAGGAGCTTCTCCTGCCGGTTGAGGGCCACCACCTTCACCACGGAGGAGACCACGGCGAGGAGGAGCACCAGCGACCCGTAGACCGCGATGCGCTGCAGCCGGTCGCGGACGTCCTGGGTCGAGCGGGTGCTGGCCAGGTCCCCGCGCCGCAGGTTGAGCCGCTGGAAGCGGTTCCCCAGCCAGGCACGCAGGGCCAGCGCCAGCGGGAGGGCGAAGCGCGGGGCCTCCTCGTCGGGGATGGCGTCGGCGGCCGGGCCGGTGAGCCGCAGCGGCTCGGCGGGGATCCCCAGCTCCTCGCCCACCAGCGGGGCCACCCCGGCCCAGCGCGCGGCGCCGCCGGCGAGGCGGACGCGGACCACCGGGCGGCGCGACGGGCGGGCCTCGAAGGCCTGCAGGGTGGCCCGGAGCTCGCGGACCAGCGGCGCCAGGGCGGAACGCAGGGCGGCATCTCCCCCGGGCGAGGCCAGCCAGGGCGGGAGGCCCTCGTCGACGACCACCTCGTCCGGGTTCCGGCCGGTGGCGCGCGCGGCCGCGCGAAGCAGGGTCGAGGCGCCGGAGGCGAAGGTCCGGGCGAAGAGGCAGCGCCCCTCCGAGACCACGCAGGCGTGGGTCCGGTCGATTCCCACGTCGACGGCCAGCTCCCCCTCCCCGGCGCCCGCCGGGTCTGCGACCGCGCCCGCCGCCCAGAGGGCCGCCAGGGCAGGGCCCCCGGGCGTCACCACCGCGGGGTCCACGCCGGCTCGGGCCAGGTCGGCGATGCAGCCGGTGAGCTCCTCCCGGCGCACCACGCCCACCAGCAGGTCGGAGCGGCCCGGCTGGGAATCCAGCATCTGCCAGTCCCACGCCACCTGGTCCAGGTCGAAGGGGATGGCGGCCTCGACCTCGTACTGCACCGTCTGCTCGATGCGACGCGCGTCGGTGAAGGGGAGGGTCACGAGGTGGGAGGCGGTCACGCCGGGCATGGAGGCCGCCGCGGCGACGTCGGGGACCCAGCCGCGCGCCGAGAGCAGCGCGGTGACCGCCCCGGCCATGCGCTCCCCCGACGCCGGCCCGCCCTCGCTGGCCGCCGCGATGGGGGCCTCCGCGGTGCCGGACACCGTGAAGCCGCGAAGCGTGGTCTCGAGAAGCACGGCCTTGACGCGCCGGGATCCGAGGTCGAGTCCGAGGATGGGATGGGACATGGTCAGTCCTCGCGCCAGTGAAGGAGACGCCCCAGGTCGGCCTGGAGCTGCCCGGCGCGGTCGTCCATCGTGACCACCGCGTCGATGGTCTTCTCCACGCTGCCGGCGCGGCCGGTGGCGCGGATGGTGAAGGTGCTCGACTTGTTGCCGAAGGGGCTGCGGGTGTCGGTGTTCTGCGCCTGGAGGTAGATGGGCTGCAGCTTCACGCCCAGCGCCTGGAGGACGGTGGCGAACTGCTGCACGGTGATGGTCATGAAGGGGAGCGGGCGGGCCAGGCGCAACGCCATGTCGAGCTTCTGTGAGAAGGCTGGGTCGAGCAGCGGGGCCTGGGGCACTCCCGGCGGCTGCGACATGAGCAGGGCGTTCACCAGGATCTGCTCCGGGTCGCTGGTGTTGACGTTGATGGTCGCGTTCACGTCCGGGTACACCGTCAGCTGATCGCCGAACGCGCCCATGAAGGCGTCGCCGATCCCGGCCACCAGGTAGAGCTCGTCGAGGGAGTCGAACCGCGCGTTCTTGGCGCGGTACCGGTCCTCGCCGCGGTCGTAGTACTGGTTCTCGTCGCCGAACCCGTTCTCGAAGGGGGCCATGGGGTTCGGGCCCAGGACGCTGGTGGTGGCGTCCTCGTCGGCCCAGTCGCGCAGCGCGACCGCCACGTCCTGGCGGGTGAGCCGGTTGCCGTACTCGTCCTCCCGGTCGAAGAGCACGTCGTACTGGGGGTCGCGCACGGCGAGGAGGAAGCGCTGCACCTGCGGCCCGGCCACCGTGGAGAGGCCGGCCAGCTGCCCCACGTTCACCTTCCGCTCCTCGTCCTCGATGGTGGCCCGGAAGCTCTCGTCGGGTGCGGCACCTCCCTGGGCCTTGCGGCCCGTGCCGAGGAGCATCGGGATCACCATGTCGTCCACCGGGATGGCGTCCCAGAGCCGGAAGGAGAAGGTGCCCTGGGTGGCCGCCCCGGCCAGCCCGGCGGCCGCGCCCTGGGAGGCCTGCACCCCGGTCAGGATCTGTCCGGCCGCGGAGCCGGCCTGGTCGAGCCGCTGCTGGAAGTGGAGGACCAGCCGGGAGAGGGCCACCGCGCCCCGGGCCTGGTAGGAGGCGCGCAGCTCGTCGCGCGCGTTGGCGGCGATCTGGAGCGACACGCGGGTGTCGTAGGCCAGCTCCGTCGCCAGCACGGTGACGATGGCCACCACCATGAGGACCAGGAGGAGGGCGGCTCCGCGCTCGTGGCGCGACGTGGGGCGTCTCGTGTCCATCCTAGAAGTCGAGCGGCCGGATGATGGCGACCCGGGTCTGGGTCTCGAAGCTCCGGTTCGTCCCGTCGGGCATCTTGAGGGTGAGCTTCATCTTCACTCGTGGTGGCAGGAGGGGCCGGTCTCCCGGGGCGGTGGACCAGTCGCGGACCCATTCCTGCTTCTGCCAGTCCCAGTACTCCACGTCGAAGCCCACCACGTGGTGGAGGAGGAGCGACTTCACGCCGCCCCGGTCGGGCTCGTCGTCGATGCGCAGCTTCTCCCGGCGGAAGAGCGCCTGCTCGCCCGGGAACTCCGGGTCGGAGTCGAGGAGGTACTCGACCACCGACTGGTCGGACTCCCGTGCGTCCCGGACCGCGCGGGTGTGGGCCATGGTCGCGAAGAGGAGGGTGTCGCGGTCGCCCCCGTCGCGACCCTTGAAGACGGTGGGGCGGTCGCGGAAGCGCTGGCGGTCGAAGTGGTCGGAGAGGAACGCCTCGGAGACCTCGCGCGCCATCCGCCCCAGGGCCACCCGGCTGCCGCCGATCCGCTCGTCCTGCTCCTCCACGGCCTGCCGCGCCGCCGCGGAGCGCGAGAAGGCGCCCAGCGCCATGGCGCCGATCACCGCGGTGATGCTCACCGCGATGAGCACCTCGATGAGGGTGAACCCCCGCTGCCGGAGGCCGCTCACCGGATGCCCCCGACGCGCCGGTTGCGCGGATCCACCGGCTGGCGCTGTCCCGGCGTGACGACGCCCGGAAGGCGGCTGGCCTGGCCCGGGGTGGGGAGGTCGGGGGGGATGTCCGGGTTCGGGCCGCGCGCGCCCCCGGCGGCCTTGGGGTTCAGCACCACCCAGTAGGTCGACACGTCGAAGCCGTTCTCGGCCTTCCCGTCCTTCCAGTTCACGTGCAGGGTGACCTGGCGCACGCCCTTCTTGAGCTCCTCGGTGAAGGCCTTGATCTGCCCCTGCAGGACGCCCCCCACCAGCCCGCTGGGCATGCCCGACGACGGCCCTCCCTTCGATCCACCGCCCGCGCCGGCCGGGGAGGAGCTGCCCAGGAGCTTCCCGATCATCTCCTGGGTTCCCGTGTCGGCGTCGCCGCCGCCCAGGAACGCGGCCAGGATCTTCTCGGCCGTGAGATCGGAGGTGGGCTTCCGGAGCTCCAGCTTCCAGCGCATGTTGGCCTGGCCCTGGTCGGAGAAGTTGCCCTCCTCGCTCTGGTCGAACTCGGTGAACCCGGAGTCCTCGTACTTCTCCTCCAGCTCGGCCATCTTGCCGCGGGCCAGCAGCGTCGCCACCGAGAGGTCGCGCGAGTAGCCGTAGTTCCGGAGCGCGTTGCCGGAGAGGTCGTCGACCGCCATGAGCGACCCGGCCAGGATCGCCAGCGCGACCATCACCTCGAGCAGGGTGAAGCCGCGGTCGTTCCGGAGGCGCCTCACCGGGGCACCTCGGGGATCCCGGTCACCACCCGGGCGCGGCCGCTGAGCGGCTGGGTGACGACCGTGTAGGCGTTTCCCCCGTCGGCGACCGGGATCTGGGCCCGGTCGGCCTGCCCCTGGGGGAAGAAGTAGACGTAGGCCTTGCCCTTGGTCTGGGGATCCCGGCTGCGGGGCGTCCAGACCTTCTCGAAGGCCGCGCCCCCCTTGAGCTTCCGCTTCTGGACCTGGCGGTCCTTGAACTCGGCGAACTTCGCACGGGCCAGGAACTTCCGCTTCTCCGCGTCGACCTCGTCGGAGAAGCCGCGTGCCAGCTCCTTCTCGTCGTCCTCGACCGAGCCGTCCTTGCCCATCACCGGCTGGTTGCGGCGCGAGCCGGGCGCCGCGGTGGTGCATTCGGCCCACCACTCCCCGGCGTCGATGTCGATCACCAGCCGGCAGGTCTGGTGGCGAAGGGCGGCGGTGTCGAAGAGGTACCGGGAGGCGCCGGCGATCTCGCCGGCCGAGGAGCGGGCGTTGGCGCCGGTGAACGAGCTCACCGCCGGCGCGGCGGCGAGGGCCACCACGCCGATCACCGCCACCACGATGAGGACCTCGATGAGGGTGAAACCCCTCGGCTGG
>DAIEMM010000131.1 GCA_027349605.1 Anaeromyxobacteraceae bacterium | reverse complement strand
TCTTCGGGGCCCAGGTGGGGATCGGCACGCTCCCCATCGTCTACTTCGGCACCCCCGCGCAGCAGGCCCGCTACCTGCCGAAGCTGGTCTCGGGGGAGTGGGTCGCGGCGTACGCGCTCTCCGAGCCCTCGTCGGCCTCCGACGCCATGGCGGCCAAGACCCGGGCCGTGCTCTCCCCGGACGGGAAGCACTGGATCCTGAACGGCACCAAGCAGTGGATCTCCAACGCCGGCTTCGCCGACGTCTTCATCGTCTTCGCCAAGGTCGACGGCGAGAAGTTCACCGCCTTCATCGTCGACCGGGACGCCCCGGGGTTCACCACGGGTTCCGAAGAGCACAAGATGGGGATCCGGGGCAGCTCGACCCGCGCGCTGATCTTCGACGACGCGCGGATCCCCGCGGAGAACCTCCTCGGCGAGGTCGGCAAGGGGCACCGCATCGCCTTCAACATCCTCAACATCGGCCGGCTCAAGCTGGGCGTCACCTGCATGGCGGGCGTCCGGCACGTCATCGAGCTCTCGTCCACCTACGCCAGGGACCGCAAGGCCTTCGGCCGCCCCATCTCCGACTTCGGCCTCATCCGGGAGAAGCTGGCCCGCATGGTGGCGCTGGCCTACGTGGGGGAGGCCATGAGCTACCGCACCACCGGGCTCATCGACCGGCGCGCCGCGGCCGGCGGTGCGGCGCCGGGGACGCCGGCGTACGAGAGGGATCGCATCGCGGCGGTCGAGGAGTACAGCGTCGAGGCCTCCATCCTGAAGGTGTGGGGCTCGGAGGTCCTCTCGCAGGTCGCCGACGAGGGCGTGCAGATTCACGGTGGGTACGGGTTCGTGGAGGAGTACGCCATCGAGCGCATCTACCGCGACAACCGGGTGAACCGCATCTTCGAGGGCACGAACGAGATCAACCGCCTGCTGGTGCCGGGAACGCTCCTCAAGCGGGCCGCCAAGGGCGGGTTCCCCTTCCTCGACCTGGCGAAGCGCGCAGCCAGGGCCGCGGAGGCGGTGGTGCCGGCCGCGGGGACCGGGCGGCTCGCCCGGGAGAGGCGGGTGGCCGAGCTGAACAAGCTGCTCTTCGGCCTCGCCGCCGGCGTGGCCGCCAAGGCGCTCGGGGCGTCGGTGGGCGACCGGCAGGAGGTCATGGGGGCGCTCGCCGACGTGGCCATCGAGGCCTTCGCCGTGGACAGCGCGGTGGCCCGCGCTCTCCAGGCGAAGCCGGATCCGGTGGCCGACGCCTGCGTCCGCCTCTACGCCGAGGAGGCGCACCAGCGGGCCGCGCAGCGGGCCCGGGCCGCCGTGCTCGCGGCGGTGAGCGACCCGGCGCAGGCGCGCGTCGTGCTGGCCCTCCTCCGGAAGCTCGTGGACGAGGAGCCCGGCGACGTGGTCGCCTGGCGCGAGGCCACCGCCGGGGCCACCGTCGAGCTGGGGCGCTACCCGCTCGCCTGGGCCTGAGACGGGGCCGGCTCCGGCGCCGGCGCCGGCTTCTTCTTGCCGACCTTGATGGTGATCTCCCGCTCCGGGAGGTTCACCGACACGCCCACGTGGGAGAACATGGCGAGCAACGTGGCCAGGATGAGCAGTGCGGCCGCGATCTGGTAGGCGAGCTGGTAGGAGCCGGTGGCATCGGCGATGCGCCCGGCCAGGATGGGGCCGAAGACGCCGCCCACGCCCCAGGCGGTGAAGAGGATGCCGTAGTTGAGCCCCAGGTTCTTCGTGCCCCAGCGGTCCGCCGCGGTGGCCGGGAAGAGCGAGAGGCAGGCGCCGTGGCTGAACCCCATCACCGCCGAGCCCACCAGGAATCCGGTGAAGGTCGAGAAGCCGGAGAAGAAGACCATGTTCGACTGGCGTGCAACCCAAACGAGGTCGCGCCGGAGCGGGCGGGTCGTTATGGACGGGAATCGTCGACATTCGTCGACCGAGGAGGCGCCATGAGTCGCACCAAGCTCTTCGCCGTCGCCGTTGCGCGGACGTCCCTCATCGCGATGACCGCCTTCACGCTGGTCGTCGCGGTCCGGGTCCTGGGAACCGAGGTGCCGCAGGGCCATCCGCCCGTGGAGTCCTGTCCCCCGTACCCGCTCCCTCCGGGACACCCGCCCCTCCAGGCGGAGCAGCTCGACCGTCTCCCTCCGGGGCACCCGCCGGTGGAGGTCGACCGGCTCCCGGTGGGCCACCCGCCCATCGGCGGGACGCGCCAGGTCCTGCCGGTCTTCCGCCAGGACGGGACGTCGACGATCTGATCGAAGGGGTCGCCGACGGGATAGATTGTTCCCGTGGGACGACCGCACCACATCCTCCTCGTCCCGGGGTTCTTCGGCTTCGCCAACCTCGGAGATTTCACTTACTTCGGTCACGTCCGGAACTACCTCGCCGAGAAGGGGCCGGCGC
>DAIEMM010000129.1 GCA_027349605.1 Anaeromyxobacteraceae bacterium | reverse complement strand
GACTCGTCCCTCGGCCACCTTCTCCCCGTCCACCTCCAGCGTGGCGAGACCCCCCTTCCCGACGCCGCCGTCGTACCGGAAGGTGAGGACCAGCGTGTGCTTGCCGGGTCCGAGCGCGGCGGGCGAGGCGACGGTGGCGTGATGCAGGTTGGCGGTGTTGTAGAAATAGACCGGCCTGCCCTTCTCCATGTAGAGCGCCCAGCCGCCGAACAGGCCGCCCTGGGTCACGATCACGCCCTCTGCGGGCGCCTTCGCGACCTCGACCTGCGCGGTGATCGTGAACGACTTGTTCTTCGTGTCGGGCGCGGCGCCCTCCGGGATCCGGGCCAGGTTCCCCGCGTAGGAGAACGAGGTCCGGCCGCGCGTGAGGCTGGGGCGGATGGAGGTGTCGAAGCGCTCCACCTTGGAGTTGTCGAGGGGGAACACGTTGTAGCGCGCCGCCTCCACGAGGAAGAGTTCCTGCATCCTGCGGAGCCGCTCCGGCTCCTTCGCGGCGAGGTCGTCGGCCTCGCTGAAGTCCTTCGTGGTGTCGTAGAGCTCCCACCTGTAGCCGGTCATGACGTCGGGCGCCGGCGCCGGCGGTGTCCAGGGCAGGTCCGTCGAGGGCGGCGTCGTCGCCGCCACCCACCCGTCCCGGTAGATGGCGCGGTGCCCGGCCATCTCGAAGTACTGGGTCCGATGGGTCGAGGGCGCCTTCGCGTCGCCGAAGGAGTAGACCATGCTCACTCCCTCGAGGGGCTTCTGCGCCACGCCGTTCACCGACGCGGGCATCGCGAGGCCCACGGCCTCGAGAACGGTGGGCGCCAGGTCCACCACGTGGTGCCACTGGGAACGGATGCCGCCCTTGTCCTGGATCCGGGCCGGCCAGGAGATCACCATGCCGTTCCGCGTGCCGCCGTAGTGGGAGGCGATCTGCTTCGTCCACTGGAACGGCGTGTCCATGGCGTGGGCCCAGCCGGCCGGGTAGTGGTTGTAGGTCTTCCAGGTCCCGAGGTCGTCGATCTGCGCGAGCATCTGGCCGAGGTCCACGGGCAGCCCGTTCATCCAGATCACCTCGTTGACGAGCCCCTGGAGACCGCCCTCGGCGCTCGCGCCGTTTTCGCCGGCGACGTAGACCACGAGCGTGTTCTCGAGCTGGCCCGCATCCCGGATGGCGTCGAGGACCCGGCCGACGTTGTGGTCCGTCTGCTCCAGGTAGCCCGCGTAGACCTCCATCATCCGGGCGAAGAGCCTCCGCTGGTCTGGGCTGAGCGACGCCCAGGCCTGGAGCACACCGGGGCGCGGGGTGAGCTTCGTCTCCGCGGGGACCACCCCCAGCCTCTTCTGGCGGGCCAGCGTCTCCTCGCGGACGCGGTCCCAGCCCTGGTCGAACTTGCCCTTGTACTTCTCGATCCACTCCTTCCGCGGATGGTGCGGCGCATGGGTGGCGCCGGGGGCGTAGTAGACGAAGAACGGCCGGTCCGGTGCCACCGCCTTCTGCATGCGGAGCCAGGCGATGGCCTTGTCGGCGAGGTCGTCGTCGAGGTTGTAGTCGGGCTTCCCGAGGTAGGGCTCGATGGGCTTCGTGCCCTCCGTGGCCGCGGGGCGCCACTGGTTCGTGTCGCCGGCGATGAACCCGTAGAAGTGGTCGAAGCCCAGCCGGCTCGGCCACAGGTCGAAGGGGCCGGCCTGGCTCGACTGCCAGTCGGGGACGTTGTGGTTCTTGCCGAACCAGGCCGTGCTCCAGCCGTTCTGCCGCAGGACCTCGGCCACGGTGGCGGTGTCCTGCTGCATGACCGTGTCGTAGCCGGGATACCCCGTCCCGACCTCCATGACGACTCCGGTGTGCACGGTGTGGTGGTTGCGCCCGGTGAGGAGCGCCGCACGCGTGGGGGAGCAGAGGGCGGTGGTGTGGAACTGGTTGTAGCGGAGGCCGGCCTGGGCGAGACGGTCGAGGGTGGGCGTGGCGGCCGGGCCGCCGAAGGTGCTCGTGGCGCCGAACCCCACGTCGTCGAGGAGCACCACGAGGACGTTGGGTGCGCCCCTGGGCGCGTGGACGGGCTGCGGGAAGTCCGGCCTCGAGTCCTTCACGGAGAGCCCGATCTCGCCCTTGAAGGCCGGAGGCGGCACCGGGAGCACCTGCTGGGCCAGCGCGGGAGCGCAGGCGAGGACCACTCCGAAGGCAACGAGACGGCCTGCCACCACGATCCGTGCGTTCATGTCCCCCCCGGGGTTGGGCGCGACGAGCGGAGTCTACGCCTCGTCCCTCGACCCCGATCGGGTCCGGGAGGGCACCCTCCAAGGTTGCGGGCCCGGGAGGGTTGCCACCGGTCGGAAGGCTCACGCGCGATCGAAGCGATCCAGGTTCATCACCTTGTCCCATGCGGCCACGAAGTCGCGGAGGAACCGCTTCTTCCCGTCCGAGCTCGCGTAGACCTCGGCCAGGGCCCGGAGCTGGGCATTCGAGCCGAAGACGAGATCGACCCGGGTGCCGGTCCAGCGGAGCTCGCCGGTCTTGCGGTCACGCCCCTCGAACACGTCCGCGTCGGGCGAGGCCGCCTTCCATGCCGTCCCCATGTCGAGCAGGTTCACGAAGAAGTCGTTGGTCAGCGCCTCCGGTCGCTTCGTGAAGACACCGTGCGGGGACCGTCCGACGCTGGCGCCCAGGACCCGCAGGCCGCCCAGGAGCACCGTCATCTCGGGCGCGGTGAGCGTCAGCAGCTGTGCCCGGTCGACCAGCAGCTCCTCGGCCGACACGGCGTACCGGGCCTTCTGGTGGTTGCGGAACCCGTCCACGACCGGCTCGAGCACGGCGAAGGAGGTCACGTCGGTCTGCGCCTGCGAGGCGTCCATGCGACCCGGGGTGAAGGGGACCGTCACCTTGTGCCCGGCCCTCCTGGCGGCTTCCTCGACCCCGGCGCAGCCGGCCAGGACGATCAGGTCGGCCAGCGACACCTTCTTGCCATCGGACCGGGCGCCGTCGAAGGAACCCCGGATGCCCTCCAGGGTCCCGAGCACCTTCGCGAGCTGGACGGGCTCGTTCACCTCCCAGTCCTTCTGGGGCGCGAGACGGATGCGGGCCCCGTTGGCTCCACCCCGCTTGTCCGAGCCGCGGAAGGTGGACGCCGACGCCCAGGCCGTCGACACCAGCTGTGAAACCGACAGGCCCGAGTCCAGGATCCGGGCCTTGAGGGCGGCGACGTCCCCGGGGCCGATGAGCTCGTGGTCCACCGCCGGGATGGGGTCTTGCCAGTCGAACTCCTCGGCCGGGACGTCCGGACCGAGATAGCGGGCTCGCGGGCCCATGTCGCGATGCGTGAGCTTGAACCAGGCCCGGGCGAACGCATCCGCCAGCTGGCCGGGGCTCTCCAGGAAGCGCCGGGAGATCTTCTCGTAGGCCGGGTCGAACCGGAGCGCGAGATCCGTCGTCAGCATGGCCGGGGCGTGACGCCTCGTCGCATCGTGTGCGTCCGGCACGGTGCCGTCCCCCGCGCCGCCCTTCGGCCTCCACTGGTGCGCTCCGGCCGGGCTCCTCGTCAGCTCCCATTCGTAGGCGAACAGGTTCCGGAGGAAGTCGTTGCTCCACCGCGTCGGCGTGGACGTCCAGGTGACCTCCCGGCCGCTCGTGATCGCGTCTCCGTCCTTGCCCGTGCCGAAGCTGCTCTGCCAGCCCAGCCCCTGCGCCTCGATGCCGGCCGCCTCGGGCTCGGGCCCGAGGTGCTTCGCGTCGCCTGCGCCGTGGGTCTTGCCGAACGTGTGGCCGCCCGCGATGAGCGCCACCGTCTCCTCGTCGTCCATCGCCATGCGGGCGAAGGTCTCGCGGATGTCCCGCGCCGCGGCGACGGGATCCGGGTTGCCATTCGGTCCCTCCGGATTGACGTAGATGAGCCCCATCTGCACGGCGGCGAGCGGGTCTTCGAGCTCCCGGTCGCCGGCGTGGCGCTGGTCCTCCAGCCACTTCTTCTCGG
>DAIEMM010000127.1 GCA_027349605.1 Anaeromyxobacteraceae bacterium | reverse complement strand
CCGAGAAGAGCCTCACGAAGCGCTCGGCCAGGGGCCGGGCCTCCTTCGAGCAGCCGGTGTTGTACATGGGCTGCCCGCAGCAGGTCTGCTCCCTCGGGTAGTCGACCTCGAGGCCGAGGCCCCGGAGGACCCGCAACGTGGCCAGCCCCACGCGGGGGAAGAACTGGTCGACGTAGCAGGGGATGAAGAGCCCGACCTTGCCCATGGCGCCTCCGGTCAGTCCTTGCGGGTGGCGGCCCGATCGGCGAGGAACACGATGGAGCGGTACGGGATGCCCGCGTGCAGCATGAGCCCGATCTCGCAGGTGCGGCTGTTCGAGACGCCCTCGGTGCAGCCCTTCACCCCGGCGGCCAGCTCGGACAGCGCCCCGGCGTTCAGCTCCGGGAAGGAGAATCCCCGGTCCCCGGCGAACCCGCAGCAGCCGACCCGCGGCGGGATCACCACCTCGTCGGCGCAGGCCTTCGCCACCGCCTCGAGCTTGGCCCCGACGCCCATCTTGGTGCTGCTGCAGGTGACGTGGACGGCCACCTTCTCCGGGAGCTTCCGGATGGCCACCTTGTCGAGCAGGTGGTCGTGGATGAACTCGGCCGGCTCGAGGAGGAGCAGCTTCGCGTCCATCTTCTTGCGCATGCGCTGCAGGCACGGGCTCGTGTCGCAGAGGATGGGGATGCGCCCCCCCTCGCTGGCGGCGTCGAGGGCGCGTTCCAGCTCGTCCGACTTGGCGTCGGCCACGTCGCGGAAGCCCTTCGAGTCGAACGCCAGGCCGCAGCAGAGCGACTCGAGCGCCTCCGGGAAGATCACGTCGTAGTCCGCCTTGCCGAGGAGCGACAGGGTGGCCTCGAACACGGCGCGCCCGTCCGCGTCGCCGCGCGGCGCGCCCATGGTCCGGGCGATGCACGAGGGGAAGTAGACGACCTGCCTCCCCTTCCCCCGCTTCACGTTCTCGAGCTTCGTCGCCGGGGCGGCCCGGGGCATGGCCGGATTCCAGAGCGGGAGCCACTCGCCCGCCACGCCGCGCGCGCCCCGCGACAGCGCGCCCATGAGGCGCGTGCCCAGCACGGCGTGGGCCGCGTCGGCGGCCGCCAGGCCTCGCCGCGCCCAGGCCTCCGTGCCGGCGAAGTCGTCGGCCAGCCGCCGCGCCCGGGACCGGGCCTTCTCGGACCAGCCGGCCTTGCGCAGCTCCTTCACGTACTCGCCGGTGTCGATGGAGACCGGGCAGGCGGTGGCGCACAGCCCGTCGGTGGCGCAGGTCTGTTCGCCCAGGTAGACGAAGTCCGCGGCCAGCCGGGCTCGCCGGCCCGGGTCCTCGCCGGTGCGTCCCAGCCGGGCGATCTCCCGCTGGATGGTGATGCGCTGGCGCGGGGTGGTCGTCACCGGACGTGAAGGGCACTTGGGCTCGCAGAAGCCGCACTCGATGCACTTGTCGACGAGCGGGTCCACCTGAGGCAGGGGCTTCAGGTCCTTGAGGTAGGCCTTCGGGTCGTCGTTGATGATCACGCCGGGGTTGAGGATCCCCTTCGGGTCGAAGAGCGCCTTCACCCGCCGCATGAGGGAGTAGGCCTTGGCTCCCCACTCCATCTCGACGAAGGGGGCCATGTTGCGTCCCGTGCCGTGCTCCCCCTTGAGCGAGCCGTCGAAGCGGCGCACCACCACCTCGCAGACCTCCTCCATGAGCGCCTGGTAGCGGGCCACCTCGGCCGGGTCCCCGAAGTCCTGGGTGAAGGTGAAGTGGAGGTTCCCGTCGAGCGCGTGGCCGAAGATGATGCCCTCGGCGTAGCCGTGCTGGCGCATGGACCTCTCGAGGAACACCGTCCCGGCCGCCAGGTTCTCGATGGGGAAGGCGACGTCCTCGATGACCACCGTGGTCCCGATCTTGCGGGCCCCGCCCACCGCCGGGAAGAGCCCCTTGCGCACGTCCCAGAGCTTCTCGAACTCGGCCTTCACGTCGGTGAACTTCACCGGGTGGAGCTTCTTCACCTCCTCGACGAGCCGGGTGGCCTCCGCGGCCTGGCGGAGGAGGTCGCCCCGGTCGGCGGCGCGGGTCTCCACGAGCAGCGCGCAGGCGGCCGGCCCGAGCTCGGCGAGGCCGGGAGGCATGCCCGGCTTCTCCTGCACCGAGCGGATGGAGGCCCGGTCCATGAGCTCCACCGCCGACACCGGCCCGCCCCGCAGGCGCTGGGTGGCGATGGCGGCCTGCTCGATGTCCGGGAAGAGCACCAGCGCGCTGGCCTTGTGGGGATGCTCGGGGACGGTGCGGAACGTCACCTCGGAGATGAAGGCGAGCGTCCCCTCCGAGCCCACCAGGAGGTGCAGCAGGATGTCGACCGGGTCGTGGTGGTCGACGAACGAGTTGATGGCGTAGCCGGTGGTGTTCTTGATCCGGTACTTCTCGCGGATGCGCCGGGTGAGGACCTCGTCGGCGGCGATCTCGTCCCGGATGGCCGCCAGCCCGTCGAGGAGC
The DNA here is from genome assembly GCA_027349605.1 of Anaeromyxobacteraceae bacterium. GTDB lineage: Bacteria > Myxococcota > Myxococcia > Myxococcales > Anaeromyxobacteraceae > CAIOAK01. Next base: position 3,052 of record DAIEMM010000127.1, on the reverse strand, counting down.
GCGGGGTGCGTCTCGCGCAGGCGCCGCCGCGAGGCCGGGTCGCCGGTGTCGACCTCGGTGCCGTCGGCCAGCACGAGACGCATGGCCTGAACGGTCTGGTAGCTGTTCTGTGCGGTGCCGCAGCACATGCCGGCGGCGTTGTTGGCGACGATGCCGCCGATCATGCAGGCGCCGATGGAGGCCGGGTCGGGTCCGATCTTGCGCCCCAGCGGCGCCAGGAAGCCGTTGGCCTCGGCGCCGATGACCCCGGGCTCGAGGACGATGCGCTCGCCGCCCTCCTCGATCCGCCAGCCCCGGAAGCCGCCGGCGAGAACCACCAGCACCGAGTCGGAGATGGCCTGGCCGGAGAGGCTCGTTCCCGCGGCCCGGAACGTGAGGTGCACTCCCAGTCGCGACGCCAGGGAGACCAGACGGGCCACGTCCTCGCGCGAGAAGGCCTTCGCCACGATCTTGGGAACCAGCCGGTAGAAGCTGGCGTCGGTCCCGAAGGCCAGGGTCCGGAACGGGTCGCACATCAGGCGATCCGCGGGCAGGAAGGAGGACGCCTCGTCCCAGAACCGCCGGTGCTGCTCGGGGAGACTCAGGTGATCGGGTCGGGCCTCTCTCGCCATGCCGCTCGCCCCTCGCTTTCGATCGATCGGGCGCGCATCGTAACATCGATCCTCCGGCGTTTGACCGCGATGATGGGGGCCGTCTAGTCTGGGATTCATGGAATCCGCGCCGACCTGCCCGCGCTGCGGCCGTGAAAACGAAAGTTCCTTCGCGTTCTGCAACGGCTGCGGACAGGCCATGCGGCCGGAGGCCGAGCGGATCTGCACGCGCTGCGGCGCGAAGCTTCCCGGTTCCTTCCGCTTCTGCGGGCACTGCGGCCAGCCGGCCGACGCGGCTCCGCCACGCCGCCCCAGCACCCCCTCCTCTCCCCGGATGCCTTCCGGGCCCGGCCCCGTTCCGGCCTCCGCTCCGGTCGCGCCTCCCCGCCTGGTGCTGGTCCGCCACGACGGCCTGCCCGGGGCCTCCCATTACCTCGACCGCGAGGTGACCATCTGCGGCCGGCGGGACGGCGATCTCCTCCTCCCCGAGGACGGGTCGGTCTCGCCACGCCACGCGGCCATCACCGTTCGTGAAGGGCGCATCCGCATCGAGGACCTGGGATCGACCTCGGGCACCTTCCTCCGGCTGCGCACCCCGCGCTCGCTCACCTTCGGCGACGAGATCCGGCTGGGGAGGCAGCTCCTGCGGCTCGAGCCCATGCCCCGCCCGTCGGTGACCGCGGCCGCCGGTGCTCCCTGGGGGTCGACCGACCCCGGATACCGGGCCCGGCTGGTCCAGCTCCTGGAGGGCGGGGGAACCGGCGAGGTCCTGCCGCTGCGCTCCGGGGCCAACTCCATCGGGAGGGAGAGCGGAGAGGTGTCCTTCCCGGGAGACCGCTACGTGTCCGGGCGGCATGCCCGGGTGGACGTGGGCGAGGCGGCGGTCACCCTCACCGACCTGGGAAGCTCGAACGGCACGTTCCTGCGCGTGAACGGCCCGACCGAGATCGGCCCTGGCGACCAGGTGCTCCTGGGGATGCAGCTGCTGCGCGTCGAGCCCTGAAGCGCCCCGCGCCGGCTAGCCGAAGCTCTTCTCGGCCTGCTCCTGCTCTTCCTTGCAGCGGATGCAGAGCGTGGTCACCGGCCGGGCCTCGAGCCGCTTGGGGGAGATCTCCTCCTCGCAGCGCTCGCAGATGCCGAAGGCCCCGCTCTCGATGCGGGCCAGCGCCTTGTCGATCTTGGCGAGCAGGAACTTCTCCCGGTCGCGCAGGCGGAAGATCATGGACTGCTGGTACTCGCTGGAGGCCTGGTCGATCTCGTCGGGCAGCTCGTTGGTGTCGAAGCTGGACTCCTCCGAGAGCGTCTTCTTGGCCGAGGCGAGAAGCTGCCGCTTCGACTCCTCGAGCATCGTCTTGAACCGCTTCAGGTCCTTCTTGTTCAAGCGACCACCCCTCTCGACGGGCTGCTGCCGCCGGGCACTGCATGGAAAAAGGAACGGGGAGGCTAGTCGCGCACCCCCGGGCTGTCAAGGACGGTCCGAACCACGTGGACTTCGGCGAGGACCTCGTCTAGACCGGGGGCATGTCCGAGGGACGGATCGACCGGGCGTTCGTCAAGACGGCGCTGGCGCTGGCGTCGCGCCCGGAGGTGGACCGGCTGATCTACGTCTCCGACACGCCGCTCGCCGTGAGCGACCTGCGCGGCCGCCCCATCAAGCGCAAGCTGGTCTACGCGGTCACCACCGAGGCCCTGGCCCAGCAGCTCACCACCAGGAGGTACTCGGCGGTCGCCATTCCCCCCTTCGGGTACTCCCGCGTGGAGAAGGTCCGGGTCGCCATCGTGGCCTGCCAGAGCGAGGGGCTCGTGAAGGAGGGCGACACGGTGCTGGCGCTGGCCGGGCACGACCGGAGCATCGACACCCTGTTGCGCATCCGCATCGGCGCCGACGACGAGGAGGACCGGGTGCAGGTGAACGCCCTCGACCTCCCCGAGACCCACAGCGCCCAGGTGATGGAGCAGATCATCCACGTGGCCCTGGAGGTGGGCGCCCAGGGCTACGAGGGGCACCCGGTGGGCACCATCTTCATCGTGGGGGCCTCTCCCAAGGTGATGGAGCAGAGCCGCCAGATAACGCTGAACCCGTTCCAGGGGATGAGCGAGTCGGAGCGCAACGTGATGGACCCCACCATCCGCGACGCGCTCAAGACCTTCGCCGTCCTCGACGGCGCCTTCGTCGTCCGCGAGGACGGGACGGTGCTGGCGGCCGGCCGCTACCTCCAGGCCGGCAAGAACGAGGCCCGCCTCCCCATGGGGCTGGGAGCGCGCCACCGCTCCGCGGCCGCCATGACCGCCGCCATTCCCGGCGCCGTCGCGGTCACCGTCTCGCAGACCACCGGTACGGTCCGGGTATTCCGCGAAGGCGAGATCGCACTCGAGCTGCGCCAGTCGGCCCGCCGGCTCTGAACCCGAGGACCTCCTTGCCCCCTCCGCCCCCGCCCCCGGGCCGCTCCCCGTCCGACGCG
>DAIEMM010000081.1 GCA_027349605.1 Anaeromyxobacteraceae bacterium | reverse complement strand
GCGTGGTGGCCCTGATCGGCGCCAACGGCGCCGGCAAGACCACCACCATGCGCGCCGTGTCCGGTCTCCTCAGGCCCTCGAAGGGCGAGGTGATCCTGGACGGCACCCCGGTGCAGGGGATGGAGGCCTCGCGCATCGCGCGAATGGGGCTCGCACACTCCCCGGAGGGGAGAAAGGTCTTCGGGCCCCTCTCCACCGAGGACAACCTGCTCCTCGGCGCGTACCGCCGCCTCCCGCACTTCTTCGGATTCAAGGCCGGGGCTGCTTCCGATCTGGCACGGGTGTACGAGATGTTCCCCCGCCTCCGGGAGCGCAGGAAGCAGCAGGCCGGCACCCTTTCCGGGGGGGAGCAACAGATGCTCGCCATCGGCCGGGCGCTCATGGCGCGCCCCAAGGTGATGTTGCTCGACGAGCCGTCGATGGGGCTCGCGCCGGTGATCGTCCAGGAGGTCTTCCGGACCATCGCCCGGCTCAAGGCCGAGGGCATGACGATGCTCCTCGTGGAGCAGTTCGCCCGGGCCTCCCTCGACGTGGCCGACTACGCCTACGTGATGGAGCGCGGCCGGATCGCGGTCGAGGGCACGCCCGCGGACCTGCGACGAAACGAGCGGGTGGTCGCGGCGTACCTGGGGTAGGCCCGTTCAGGCCGGCCAGGCCCGCAGCACGTGAAGCGACGTCACCTCGCCGGCCCTGGCCTCGTGCAGCGGGTCGTCGGGGTCCTTCGCGCGCGGATGCGTCGCCGGGGCGGAGCGCACCTCGACCTGGCGGAGGCCAGCGGCCGTGAACGCCGCCTCCAGCGCTCCCGGCTCGCGGAGCCCCAGCCGTTCGGCCAGGTCGGAGAGGACCAGCCAGGCCTCGCCGCCCGGCGCGAGGTGCTCGCGAAGCCCGGCCAGGAAGCCCGAGAGAAACCGGCCGCCCGGGTCGTAGACCGCGCGCTCCAGAGGCGTGTGGGCGTCGGCCGGGACCCAGGGCGGATTGCAGAGGACCAGGTCGGCGCGCCCCCCGGGGAAGAGGTCGGCCTCCCGGACCTCGACCTGGCCGGCGAGACCCAGGCGCACCGCGTTCTCCCGGGCGCAGGCCACCGCGCGTTGTTCACTGTCGGTCGCGATCACCCGGGCGCCCCGCCGCGCCGCCAGGAAGGCCAGGACGCCCGTCCCCGTGCCGACGTCGAAGACCAGCTTGCCCGAGAGGTCGCGCCCCTCCAGCGCCGCCCCCCCCAGGTCCGCGTACTCGCCCCGCACCGGCGCGAAGACCCCGTGGTGGGGGTGCACCCGCTCGCCCAGCGAGGGCACCGGCACGCCGCCCTTCCTCCACTCGTGGGCCCCCACCGCGCCCAGGACCTCCCGCAGCGGCAGCAGTCCGTCGCCCTCCGGGGCCGGCCCCAGCGCCCCGGTGAGCGCGTCGGCCACGTCCGGCGCGCGGGGGAGGGGAATCCGCCATCCAGCCGCCACCGGGACGAGGAGACGATTGAGGAGCAGGTGGGCCTCGCGGCGCCGGTGGCGCTCCCGGCGGAAGGCCTCGGCAGGCGGTGCGCCCGTCGAGCGGCGGGGGGTGAGCCGTCGCCCGAGCGCGGCGAGGAGTTGTCGCGCGTTCCGGAAGTCCCCCGCGTAGAGCAGGGCCTCGCCGGAGCGGATGCGCCGGAGCGCGTCGTCGGCGGTGGTCCGGTCGTCGGCGAGCCCCAGCTTCCTCGGTGGCGTGGCCGCGGCGGAGAGCCACAGGGCCGAGGAGGCGAAGGCGCCGGGCGGAAGGGGGATCGAGGGTGGGGGCAGGGGCTCTCCGGGGCGCAGGGGCGGCTCGGCGGGGATTATGCCCACTTCCCGTCCGACGCGCCGCGCCAATGTTCCGCAGGCCAATGGAGTTGGGATACGGTCGGGCTCGCATGCGAGCGAACCTCAAGTACTTCACCACCTCGTTCGTGGTGACCGCCGTGGGGCTCGTGGCCGGCGCCGCGGTCGGCTGGTACTACCGGCACACCGGAGAGGGCATCCTGGCCACGGTCTTCATCGTGGCCGTGCTGTCGGTCCTCGAGGTCTCGCTCTCGTTCGACAACGCCGTCGTCAACGCGTCGGTCCTCCGGGACATGACGCCGCTCTGGCGCCACCGCTTCCTCACCTGGGGAATCGCCATCGCCGTCTTCGGGATGCGGCTCGTGTTCCCGCTGGTGGTGGTGAGCATCGTGGCCTGGGTGAATCCCTGGGAGGCGCTCCGGCTCGCGGCGCTCGAGCCTGCGGAGTACGCGCGCATCCTCACCAGCGCCCACGTCCCGCTGGGCGCCTTCGGCGGCGCCTTCCTGGGCATGGTCTGCCTCAAGTACTTCTTCGACGCGGACAAGGAGGTCCACTGGATCGTGCCGGTCGAGCGCCAGCTGTCGCGCCTGGGCAAGTTCGAGGCGGGGGCGCTGGGCGTCATGATGGTCGCGCTCTACACCTTCTCGCGCTTCGTCCACGCCGAGGAGGCCCATCCCTTCCTGGTGGCCGGGATCTTCGGGCTCGTGACCTTCATCGTCGTCGACGGCATCGGCGCCGCCATGGAGGTGGACGAGGACGCCATGAAGAACGTCCACCGGGCCAGCGCGGCGAGCTTCCTCTACCTCGAGGTGCTGGACGCGAGCTTCAGCTTCGACGGCGTCATCGGTGCGTTCGCGCTCACCAACAACCTCTTCATCATCGCCATCGGCCTGGGCATCGGCGCCATGTTCGTGCGAAGCCTGACGGTCATGCTGGTGGAGCGCGGCACGCTCGACGCCTACCGCTACCTGGAGCACGGCGCCTTCTGGGCCATCGGGGCGCTCGCCCTCCTCATGCTGGTGGGAACGGTGATGGACGTGCCCGAGGCGGTCACGGGGCTCATCGGCGCGGCCTTCATCGTGCTCTCGGTCTGGTCGTCGATCTCCTACAAGCGCAAGGCGCTGGGGAGCTCGTCCGGCGCCGGCGGCGCGGGATGGGGCCCGCCCGGCTCCCCGTCTCCATGATCCAGCGCATCCTCCAGATCATCCTGCCGGTCTTCGGCGTGGTCGCCGCCGGGTGGATCTACGGCCGGGTGGTCCGCCCCGACATCGGCTGGGTGAACCGGATGAACATGGACGTCTTCGTCCCCGCGCTCATCGTCTCCTCCCTGTCCCGGCGGGACTTCTCGCTGCGGGAGAACCAGGCCCTCATCCTGGGAAGCCTGGTGGTGGTGCTCGCCTCGGGGCTTCTCGCCTGGCCGGTGTCCCGGCTGCTCCGGGTGAGCCCGCGGACCTTCGTGCCCCCCATGATGTTCAACAACTCGGGGAACATGGGCCTGCCTCTCGCGCTCCTCGCGTTCGGCGAGGGGCAGCTGCCGGCGGCGGTGGCGATGTTCGTCACCTCCAACCTGCTCCAGTTCACCGTCGGTACCTACCTGGTCCGGCGCGACGCGCACCACCTGCACCTGCTTCGCAGTCCCATGGTGCTCGCCACGCTGGCCGGCGTGGCGCTCTCCACCCTGGGCTGGCAGCTCCCCGGGGCCGCGGGCACGGCGGTGGAGATGCTCGGCCAGGTCTGCCTCCCCCTCATGCTCTTCTCGCTCGGGGCGCGCATGGTCGGCGTCTCGATGCGAGACTGGCAGGTGGGGGTGGCCGGCGCCGTGGTGCGCCCGGTGGTGGGACTCGCGGTCGCGCTGCCCCTGGGACGTCTCCTCGGCCTGGGGCCCGTGCCCACCGCGATGCTCATCCTGTTCTCCAGCCTTCCCCCGGCGGTGCTCAACTTCCTCATCGCCGATCGCTATGACCAGGAGCCCCAGAAGGTGGCGTCGATCGTGCTCATCGGGAACCTGGCGAGCATCGTCTTCGTGCCCATCGGGCTCGCGCTGGCGCTCCGGGGCCTGTGATCAGGCGGCTCCCGCCCCCTCCATCTCGCGGCGGAGCAAGGCGTGGAGGTTCATCCCCCGTAGAGGACCCGGGGCAGCCAGAGGCCGATGTCCGGGAACATGTAGAGGATGAAGAGCGCCAGCACCTGGATGGCCATGAACGGCATCATTCCGGCGAAGATCTGGTTCAGGGTCACGTGGGGCGGCGCCACGCCCTTCAGGTAGAAGGCCGCCATCGCCACGGGGGGCGAGAGGAAGGCCGTCTGGAGGTTGAGCGCCACGAGCAGGCCGAAGAAGAGCGGGTCGACGTTGAAGTGGCCGAGCAGGGGCAGGAAGATCGGCATGAAGATGACGATGATCTCGGTCCACTCGAGCGGCCAGCCCAGGATGAAGATGATGAACTGGGCGAGCAGCATGAACTGGACCGGGGTCATGTTGAGCGAGAGCACCCAGGTCTCGATGATCTGCTGTCCGCCCAGCAGCGCGAACGCCGCCGCGAAGATGCTCGAGCCCACGAAGAGCCAGCACACCATCGCGGTGGTCTTGGCGGTGAGGAAGACCGATTCCTTCACCACCTGGAAGGTGAGCCTCCCGTAGGCGGCGGCCAGCACCATGCCTCCGGTGGCCCCCATGGCGGCCGCCTCGGTGGGAGTGGCCCAGCCGAAGATGATGCTGCCCAGCACCGAGAGGATGAGCGCCGAGAGCGGGAAGAACGAGCCCAGCAGGAACTTGAAGATCTGGAAGCGCTCCACCGTGAACAGGACGTAGTTCAGGATGAGGAGCGCGAGGCCGCCCGCCACCACGCCCCAGAACCAGCGGGGCGCGGGAACGCGCGTCGAGGAGGCCGCGGCAGACGCAGCGGAGGCGGCCGCCGCGGCTTCCTCGGACGGAGGGGCGGTCACGCCGGTGGACTCCTCCGGCTCGGCCCCCGGAGGGACCTCGAGCCCGTCCGCCGGCGGTTCGGCGAGCTCGGCCCCCGGGGGTTCCGGGAGGTCCTCGTCGGTGGCCTCCTCGTGCTGGACCTCGGCGCCGATCTCGGTCATGCCGCCGGTGTCGATCACCGTGACGGTCGTGGAGGCGTCGTAGAGGAACAGGACCGGGACGAGGACCATCACCACCGGGAGGAGGCCGACACCGATCTGGCCGAGGAGCTTTCCGGAGGAGATTCCGGGGTGATCCCCGCGGAGCGCCGCGAACATGGCCGGCAGCGCGAGCCGCTGCCGCCCGCCGGGGAGCTTCTCCGCCCACTCCGGGAGGTCGACGTGCTTCTCCTCCTTCGTCGGCGCGGGGGCCAGGCTGGGGTTCAGCCAGGCCCGGATGATGACGTAGCCGATGTAGAGGCCGGCCAGCATGAGGCCGGGGAAGAAGGCGCCGGCGTAGAGCTGGACCACCGAGACGCTGGCGGTCGCGCCGTAGAGGATGAGGAGCACCGACGGCGGGATGAGGATGCCCAGGCACCCTCCCGCCGTGATGCAGCCGGCCGAGAGCTTGACGTCGTACCGCGCGCGGAGCATGGCCGGCAGCGCGAGGAGCCCCATCAGCGTGACCACCGCGCCGATGATCCCGGTGGCGGTGGCGAACACGGCGCAGGTCACCAGCGTGGCCACGGCCATCGAGCCGGGGATCCGGCCGATGGCGAGGTGGAGGCTCTTGAAGAGCTTCTCGATGAGTGCCGCCCGTTCGACCAGGTAGCCCATGAAGACGAAGAGCGGGATGGAGATGAGGACGTCGTTCGTCATCACCGCGTAGGCCCGCTGCACCATGAGCATGAGCGTCTGGCGCCAGGCTTCCGGCGCCGGCGCCTGGAAGCGGTACGCCAGGAAGGCGAAGAGGACCCCCATGCCCATGAGGGTGAAGGCGGTGGGAAAGCCCAGCATGATGGCCACGACGACGAGGCACAGCATGAGGAGGCCGAGGTGGCCTCCCGACATGTTCCACGGCGCAGGGAGGAAGACGAAGGTGGGGATGAGGATCGCCGCCATCAGGATGAGGCCGAACCAGAGCTCCTTGCGGATGCGGATCTTCACGACCTCGGCTCCTTCCGCTGCTCCTGCTCGACCACGTACCTGTCGAGGGCCTGGATGTCCTCGTCCTTCACGTTGACCATCTTCTTCAGCTTGTCGACGTCCACCTCCTGCACGTCCTCCACGCGCGAGGGCCACTCGCCGTTCTTCAGGCAGATGACGCAGCGTGCGATCTCGGCCGCGCCCTGGAGGATCATGAGCGCGCCTGCGATGGGGATGAACGACTTGAAGGTGTAGACCGGGGGACCGTCCACCATCACGGACGACATCTCCCGGATCCTCCAGGCGTCGGCCGCGTAGATGGTCCCGGCGTAGGTGAGCGCCACCACGCCCGGGATGAAGAAGGCGATGTAGAGCGTGAGGTCGATCCCCGCCTGGACCCGCGGGGGGAAGAACCCGTAGAGCACGTCGCCGCGGACGTGGCCGCTCTTCGAGAGCGTGTAGGCCCCCGCCATCATGAAGAGGATCCCGTAGAGCTGGAGCTGGGCGTCGAACACCCAGGCGTGCGGCGCGTCGAAGAAGCGCCGGGAGAAGATCTCGTAGGTCATGAGGAAGGTCAGCGCCACGATCAGCCAGGAGAACGCCTGGCCGACCCAGGTGCTGAAGCGGTCGATGCGGAGGAGGATCTTCTGCATCCGGCGCCTCCCGGAGGAGCGGGGGGTGGGAAAGGAGAACGGCCGCCCGGCGGACACCGGGCGGCCGGGGAGGGGCCCTACGTCTTCTGCCTGGGCTTGCCCTTGGCCGAGAAGAAGTGGGCGTGGGCCGCCTTGAAGTCGCAGTAGGTGTCGTACTGCCACTTGCCGGCGCGCTCGGCGAAGACCTTCTGGGAGTCGTAGACCTTCTTGAAGAGCGGGTTCTCGGCGGCCTTCTTGGCGGCCACCTTGTCCCACACCTCGAGCTGCTTCTTCAGGATGGCGTCGGGCGTCTTGTAGAACTTCACGCCCTGCTTCTCGCTCATCTCCTTGTAGTCGGCGGAGTAGCGGTCGATGGCCTTCCAGGACATCTCGGCCGAGGAGGCCTGCACGGCGTACCAGAGGATCTTGCGCAGGTCCTCGGGCAGCGCGTCGTACTTCTTCTTGTTGAAGAGGATCTCGAACTGCTCGCTGGCCTGGTGGTAGCTCTGCAGCATGCAGACCTTCGAGACGTCGGGGAACCCGAGGGCCTTGTCGGAGGAGGCGTTGTTGAACTCGGCGGCGTCGAGCAGGCCGCGGTCCATGGCCGGGACGATCTCCCCTCCGGGGAGCGCGTTCACGGCGCAACCCATGTCGGTGAAGATGTCGATGGAGAGGCCGACGGTGCGGTACTTGAGCCCCTTCATGTCCTCCAGCCTGGCCACCGGCTTCTTGAACCACCCGAGCGGCTGGGTGGGCATCGGTCCGTAGAGGATCGAGACCACGTCCATGTTGAGCGACTTGTAGATCTCCTCGAGCAGCTCCTTGCCGCCGCCGTAGTTGTGCCAGGCCAGCACCATGTTGGCGTCCATGCCGAAGGCCGGTCCGGAGCCCCACAGGGCGAGCGCGGTGTTCTTGCCGTAGTGGTAGACGACCACGCCGTGGCCGCCGTCGAGCGTTCCCTTGTTCACGCCGTCGAGCAGGTCGAAGGGCTTGACCACCGCGCCGGCCGGGAGCACCTCGATCTTGAGGCGGCCGCCCGACATCTCGTTCACCTTCCTGGCGTAGTCGAGGGCGTACTCGTGGAAGATGTCCTTGGTGGGCCAGGTGGACTGCCAGCGCCAGATGATGGGCGCCTGGGCCACGTGGATGGTGGGAATCGCGGCGGCGGCCCCTGCTGCCGCGGCGCCGACGGTGGCCTTCTTGAGGAAGTCGCGGCGCGACGACGTCGTGGGCTTCTCGGCGGCAGGTTCGGCTTTCTTGTTCTTCACGGTGGCTCCTCCTGTGGGGTTCGATGCCCGGCGGGAAAAATCGTAGGACTTAGGACGGGGGGAGCGAAAGCCCCCTCCCGAAGAAGTTGCCCGTCCGGGGCCGGGCGAGGAATGACGCAGCGTGTAATTTCCGGAGGGCCCCTGGCGACCACGGGCCCCGCTCCGATACCATGCCGCCCCCGCGCGTCGCGTACACCGCCGCGGCCAGGCCGGTCACGTTCACCGTGGTCCGGGCCCTTCGGGGTGCCGGCATGGTCCGAGCTTGCACGGACGTGATAGACCGGGTCATCCGCACGCGACGGGGGGATCCCTGACCGGCACGCCCGAGCTCGAACCCGGCCAGCAGGCGCCGACGAAGC
>DAIEMM010000076.1 GCA_027349605.1 Anaeromyxobacteraceae bacterium | reverse complement strand
TGGCCAGGTTCGTCGCCGGTGGGGGAACCCGGCCGGCGGGGATCTCGCTCGCCGCGATGGCAGCGCTGGAGAACTACGGCTGGCCGGGGAACGTGCGCGAGCTCCAGAACGTCCTCGAGTTCGCGGCCCTGCGCTCCGGGGGCGGGGTGATCGACCGGCAGCACCTTCCGGAAGAGCTGCTCGCGCCGGCCAGGGCGGCCAGGACGCCGGCTCCGCCGGAGCCCGCCACCCCGGCGACTGCGCGGCGCCCGGCGGACCTCGAGATCTCCGAGATCCTGGCCACGGTGGAAGCCTGCGGCGGCAATCGCGCCGAGGCCGCCCGGCGCCTCGGGATCTCCCGGGTCACGCTCTGGAAGCGCCTCAAGGCTTGAAGCGATAGCGGAAGGCGCGGGCCTGGGCCCAGCGGTGGCGCCAGCCCTGCGGCATCTCGGGCAAGGGTCCGGCGTGGTCCTTCCCCCATCGCAGGACGTCCCAGAGGAAGTAGCTGATGGGAAGGCCGTACTTGAGGGCGAAGCGCTCGCCGCCGTCGTTGAGCACGATCTCGCGACCGACGGTCTTGTGCCGGAAGTGGTAGACGCGGCTCGCGCCGACGCCCCGGAACTCGCGGACGCCGGCGAGCCACAGCTTCATCGAGAGGTCCGGGTCCGACCCCATGCCCGGCGAGAACTCCACGCTGTAGCCCCCCACCAGGTCCCACATCCGGCGGTGCACGAGCGTGGGGGGGGACGTCGCTCCCGACCAGTCGGCGCGGCGCAGCTTGCCGAGGTCGGCCAGGAGGTCGCGCTCCCGGAAGGTGGCCGGATCTCCCCCGTAGTCGCAGGGCACGATGCTGCCCGGGGTCTTTCCCCCGGGCTCGATCATCGTTCCGGACAGCATGAAGCGCTCGTGGCCGATGCGCTCGACCGCCTCGAGGAGCGCCACGTCCCACCCCGGGCAGACGTACATGTCGTCGTTCAGGTAGGCGATGAGGTCGGTGGAGGCGAGCGCCGCGGCGGCGTTCACCGCGAAGCAAACCCCGGCGTTGCTCTCGCTCCGGGTGTGGCCGAGCCTCTCCGTGCGGACCCACTCGAGCGACCCGTCGGAGCCGTCGTTCACGTGGACGACCACCTGGTGCGCCATCGCCGAGTTGCGCCGGATCGACTCCACGCAGAGGCGCAGGTAGGGCAGGTTGTTCCAGGACGGGATCACGATGGTGAGGCGAGCCCCCGGGGTCGGGAGGGGGGCCGGGCAGACCTCGATGCGCGGGGCGGACGTCTCGAGAGGCCTGTGCCGGCGCGCCATCGGAGCCGGACACTAGCACGCCGGCGGGCCGGGACCGATTGGGCTTGCCCCGCCGGGAGAGATCCGTCTGTAGTGGATCGGTGAGCCCGGATCCGCGCCCCCTCGTCTCGGTCGTCGTCTCGGTGTACCGGCGAGCCGACTTCCTGGGGCTCGTCCTCGACGCCCTCGTCCGCCAGACCGACCCCGGCTTCGAGGTGGTCGTCGCCGAGGACAACCAGGGGGAGGAGATCGCGCAGGGGGTGGCCCGGCACCGGCCGGTCTTCGGAGACCGGCTGGTCCACGTCTCCCAGCCGCACCACGGTTTCGGCAAGACGCGGATCCTCAACGCGGCGCTCCGCGCCAGCCGGAATCCCTTCGTGGTGTTCCTGGACGGCGACTGCGTGCCCCACCCGAGGCTGCTCGCCACCTACCGCACGGCCGCGACGCCGGGGCGGGCCCTCTTCGGCCGCCGCGTCATGCTGGGCCCCACCATGACCGCGAGGCTCCTGTCGGGCGAGGCGCCGAGCCCCCCGTCGCTCCTTGCCCTGCTGCGCTCCGACAGCACCCGGGTGGAGGACTCCCTGCGCATCCCCTTCTTCCGCAAGGCAAACCAGCCCACCGGCATCTGGGGCTGCAACTGGGGCGTCCACCGGTCCCACCTCGACGCCGTGAACGGCTTCGACGAGGACTACGTGACCGCCGGCGTGGGAGAGGACGTGGACGTCGAGTGGCGGCTCATGGCCACCGGGGTCGCCCTCGAGAGCGTCAAGCACCGCGCCATCGTCTACCACCTGCACCACGAGGCCGCCTACTCGGGGGACGACGTCGCGATCGGGAGGGAACAGCTCCGGCGAAAGCAGGCCGCGAGCCAGGTCCGCTGCCCGCGGGGATTGACGGGCGTCGGCGAGCCCGGAGGTTAGCTCCCCTGGACCTGGTCACGACGACTTCCGCCCGGCCGCGCCCCGCCCTCCGGGGCGTCTTCCACGTCTTCGCGGCGCTGGGAGCCCTTCCGGCCGCCCTCTGGCTCGTCTCCCGGGCCGGCAACCGCACGGCCGAGTTCGGGGCCGGGGTCTACGGGAGCTCCCTGGTCGTCCTGTTCACCATAAGTGCCATCTACCACCGGGTATTCTGGACCGATCCGAAGCTCCGGTCGACGGTGGGGCGCATCGACCACTCCGCCATCTTCGTGCTCATCGCCGGGACCTACACCCCGTTCTGCCTGGTCATCGGCTCGGCCGGCGGCTACGCGCTCCTGGCCACGGTGTGGGCGAGCGCGGTGCTGGGCATGGTCGTGGTGGTCTTCTTCCCCCGGACGCCCAAGCCCGTGCGATCGGCGATCTACGTGCTCCTCGGCTGGTTCATCGTGCCCTTCCTGCCGGCGCCGTACTCGACCAGTTCAGCGTTGGGCCTGACCAGGTTGCGGATGATCAGCGGCGTGATGGCGAGGATGATCTCGGTCCTGTCGCGCGAACGCTTCTGGTCGGTGAACAGCCGGCCAAACAGCGGAATGTCGCCGAGCCCCGGCAGCCGGCTGTTGGTCTCGCTTTCGTTTTCGCGGATAAGGCCTGCCAGGACCTGGGTCTCGCCGTTCTTGATGGTAAGCACTGTGGAGGTGTTGCGCGTACCCACGTCGT
>DAIEMM010000074.1 GCA_027349605.1 Anaeromyxobacteraceae bacterium | reverse complement strand
ACCAGCCGCCCGTAGCCGCCCCCGCGGCGGGAGGTCTCGCCCTGGAGCAGGTTCAGGAGCAGGCCGAAGGTCACCTCGAAGCGGCTCTCCAGCGGCTCGGGGGACCTGGCCTGCAGCCGCTCGAAGGTGAGCCGATCCCAGGGAACGTAGCCCTTCTGCGGCGGCTTCTTCTTCTCGACCTTCTTCCCGGCGGCCTGCTTCTCGGCGATGCGATTGTTCTCGACGACGTGCTCGGGCGCCTGCGCGACCACGTACCCGCGGTCGTCGAATCCCTTGCGTCCGGCCCGTCCGGAGATCTGCCGGAAGTCGCGGACGGCGAGGATGGCGGTCTTCTCGCCGTCGAACTTGCAGAGCTGGGTGAAGAGCACGGTTCGGATGGGGATGTTCACGCCCATTCCCAGGGTGTCGGTCCCGGAGACCACCTTGAGCATCCCCTGCTGGGCCAGGCGCTCGACCAGCAGCCGGTACTTGGGGAGGAGCCCGGCGTGGTGCAGCCCCACCCCGTGCCGCAGGTAGCGGCTCAGGTCCTTGCCGAAGGGCGTGTCGAAGCGGAAGCCCTCCAGCGCCTGCTTGATCCGCTACTTCTCCTCCCGGGAGGAGAACTTCGCGGACATCAGATTCTGCGCCTGCTCCGCCGCGGCACGCTGGGTGAAGTTGACGAGGTAGACCGGCGCGCGGCCGGCGGAGACCAGCTCCTCGATGGTCTCGTGGAGCGGGGTCTCCTGCCAGATGAATTCGAGCGGCACGGGGCGATCGTCGCTGCGCACCTCCGCCAGCTTCCGGCCGGTGAGGGCGGCGAGCCCCTCCGCGATGACGCCCACGTCGTCGAGCGTGGCCGACATGAGGAGGAAGCGGGCCTTCTCGAGCAGGAGCAGCGGGACCTGCCAGGCCACGCCCCGCTCCCGGTCCCCGTAGTAGTGGAACTCGTCCATGACCACGGCGTCGACCCGGGGGTTCGCCTCGCGGAGCGCCACGTTCATCAGGATCTCGGCGGTGCAGCAGACGATGGGAGCGTCGCGGTTGACGGCGCCGTCGCCGGTCATCATGCCCACGTTCTCGGGGCCGAAGAGGCGGCACAGGTCGAAGAACTTCTCGTTCACCAGCGCCTTGATGGGGCAGGTGTAGAAGGATCTCTCGCCGCGCGACATGCACTGGAAGTGGAGGAAGTTCGCCACCATCGACTTGCCCGACCCGGTGGGGGTGGCCAGCACCACGTGGCGCCCCTCCAGCAGCTCGAGGATGGCCTCCTCCTGCGCCGGGTAGAGCGACAGCCCGGACGAGGAGACCCAGGAGACGAAGCGGTCGAGCACCTGCGCGTCGTCGAGGGGAGGCTCGCCCGGGGCGGGCAGGAGCGCGGCGAGGGGAGCTTCGGTCGTCATCGGGGGGCCGGGACGGGGCAGCCCAGCGCGGAGGCGCGCCGGGCGGCGTCGAGGGGAAGGGGGCGGGACCCGCTGCGGGACGCGGCCCGGCGGAAGGCAGCGCAGGCCTCGTCGCGGCGGTCGAGCCGCGCGAGTGCGATCCCGGCGGAGACCGGGTAGAGGGGATCGCCGGGGTCGATGGCCTCGGCGGCCTGGAACTCGGAGAGCGCTCCGGCCCAGTCGCCATTCACCGTGAGTGTCTGGCCGAGGAGGTTGCGCATGAGCGGACTCCCCGGCGCGATCCGGACGGCCGTGCGGGCCTCCTCGAGCGCCTCGGCCGGTCGGCCGAGCCGGGCCAGCGCCGCGGCTCGGTTGCCGTGCAACGAGAACTCGCCGGGGGGCCGGCGGGCGGCGCGTGCTCGTGGCCGGAGACGGCGTGAACGACGCACCGGCCCTCACCCAGGCCGACGTGGGCGTGGCGATGGCGCACGGTACCGACGTGACGATGGAGAGCGCCGAGGCGGTCCTGGTCCGCGACGACCTCCGCCTCCTCCCGGAACTCGTCCGGCTGTCCCGGAAGACGTATCGCGTCATCCGGGAAAATCTTTTTTGGGCGCTCGCCTACAACCTGGTGGCGGTGCCGCTCGCCGTGGTCGGGCTGCTCCACCCCGTCGTCGCGGCGGCTGCGATGGCGGCAAGCTCCAGCTTCGTCGTCGTGAATTCCCTGCGGATCCGGAGGGGGGCGCATTCCCGCCCTGCGAGGTGAATCGTGTCGCTCGGCCTCCTCATCGCCGTCTCGCTGGGACTGGGCATCGCCGCCTGGCTGGGGTTCCTCTGGTCGGTGCGGAGCGGGCAATATGACGACCCGGAGGGGCCGAAGTACCGGATGCTCGATGACGAGGACGGGTCGCCCCCGAAGGGTCGTGACGCAAAACGGATGGACGACCAGGGTGACGAAAGGTAATCGTAGCGCCTCCGTGAGCTCCGTCACCCTGAGACACATCGCAGCCGCCGCGATCCTGGCCGCAGCCATCGCCGCGCCAGCGGTGGGCCTCGCGGCCGATCCGGCCTCGCAGGCGGCGCCTCTGCAGCTCGCCGGCGAGAAGGCCTCCGGCGACACCACGGTCGTCCTGGTCGAGCAGACTCCCCGGAAGCCCTGGGAGACGCCGGCCTGGGCCTACCCGGAGCGCGGCCTCACCTTCTTCCCGGACGGCCCGGGGAAGGGCAAGGACCGCTGGGCCATCGGCGGCATCTGGCAGATCGCCCCCATGTTCACCGCGAACTACACGCGCGGTCTCGG
>DAIEMM010000070.1 GCA_027349605.1 Anaeromyxobacteraceae bacterium | reverse complement strand
GAGCGCGTCGAGGGCCGGGACGGCGAAGGCCGGCGTTCCCAGGAAGGCGATGCGCATGGTCAGGCCGCGCCCCGCCGCGCCTTGCGGCCCGGCGCCGCCTCCTTGGCCTTCCGGGCCGCGTCCCGGCTCTTCTGGCTGAAGGCGGAGGGGAGGACGTCGAAGGGGAGAAGCTTCGCGAGCAGCGGGAGCAGCACCATGCCCCCCGGCGCCGCGAAGATGGCCAGGGCGGGAACCGCCTTGGCGACGTCGAGGAGCTGCTCCTTCACCTTTCGCCGCTCGACCGCGTCGAGCGGCTGTCCGGCGGCGGCCTTGGCGAGCAGGGTTCCGAGCTCTCCGGTCTCCCGGATCTCGCGCGCGATGGCGTCGAGGTTCTCGTTCACGACCGCGGCGACCTTGTCGACCATGCGCTCGCCGAAGTCGTTCCACTCGTCGGCCAGCTCGCTCCAGCCGGCGTCCTCCGGCAGCCCGAAGGCCCGGAACCACGCCTGGTGGTCGGCGTGGAAGGCGGCTGCGTCGACCTGCATGGCGGCCAGGCGCTCGGCCGGGATCTCGGCGGCGGCGGCGAACCGCGCCATGTATTCGGCGCGAGGCGTGGATCCGGTGGGCATCCCCAGGGAGGCGAGGAGGAGCTGCTCGACGAGGAAGTGGCGGAGCCGGGGAGGGGTGTCGGCGATGATCTTCTCCGGCTCCCGCGGGGCTGCCGATGCCGCGCGTGCGGCCTGGACGCGCTCCCGGTCGAGCCCGACTCGCTCGACCTGGCGCGAGACCACCCGGCGGTCGGGGCGCGGGGCGAGCGGATCGGCGGTGGCGAGGCCGGCCATCGCCTCGACGAGGAGCAGCTCCTCGTCGCGGGCCTGCTCGAGGTCGGCGACGGCGTCGTCGGGATCGAGCACCCGGTCCCGGAAGTAGTCGAGCGCGAGCCGCGCCAGCAGGCGGCGCTGGATGGCGACGGTGCCGGCGTAGAGCGGAAGGCCGTTCCCGGGGTCTCCGGGGGGGAATTGCACGCGGAGGAGACGCTGTCCGGCCCTGGCCAGCGTCCGCCGCACCTCCTTGAGGGACGGGGCGACGCCCTCCCGGGGGGCGACCTGGAGGGCGCCGGCGATGTCGCCCGTGGCAGCGGCGAGGATGGCGGCCAGCTCCGCCCGCCGGACGGCGGTGTCGTAGGGGACCTCGAGCAGCGCGGCCAGGTCGAGGACCATGCCGACGTGGCCGTCGATCGTTCCCGCCGTGGTCTCGTCGTCCATGGCCTGCCGATCGAGCAGCCGGTGGCGCAGCGACCGGGTCACCAGCATGCGTGCGCGGGCCTCGACGTCGGGCCCCTCCGGATCGGAGTCGCGGAGCTCACGCGGCAGGCGGCCGCGCACGGCCGCGGGATCGTGCCCGTCGAGGCGGGCCTCGATGGTCGCCGCCAGCCAGTCCTTGGAGTCGAGGGGGCCGCCCATGAAACGCCTAGTGTACCGTGTGCCGCGGCGCCGCGGGACTCCCCCTCCGGCCCGGCCTCTACTTGACCGCCTTCACCTTGGCCCGCTTGCCGTCCTCGGCGGGCTCCTCGGCCGGGACTGCCACCGGCGCGCGGTGGACGCCGAACTTCTCGAGCACCTGGCCCTCGATCTTCTGGAGGATGGCGGGGTGCTCCCGCAGGAAGGTCTTGGCCTGCTCGCGCCCCTGCCCGATGCGTTCGCCGTCGAAGCTGTACCAGGCGCCGCTCTTCTCGACGATGTTCTCGTTCGAGGCGAGGTCGAGGAGGTCGCCCTCCTTGGAGATGCCGACGCCGTACATGATGTCGAACTCGACCTCCTTGAAGGGAGGGGCCACCTTGTTCTTCACCACCTTGACGCGGGTGCGGTTGCCGATGACCTGCTCGCCGTCCTTGATGGCGCCGATGCGCCGGATGTCGAGCCGCTGGCTGGCGTAGAACTTGAGCGCGTTGCCGCCGGTGGTGGTCTCCGGATTGCCGAACATCACGCCGATCTTCATGCGGATCTGGTTGATGAAGATGACGATGGTGGACGACTTGGAGATGGTGCCGGTGAGCTTGCGCAGCGCCTGGCTCATGAGGCGCGCCTGCACGCCCATGTGGGCATCGCCCATCTCGCCCTCGAGCTCGGCGCGGGGCACGAGCGCGGCCACCGAGTCGATGACGAGCACGTCGATGGCGCCGGAGCGGACCAGCGTCTCGGTGATCTCGAGCGCCTGCTCGCCGGTGTCGGGCTGGGAGATGAGCAGGTCGTCGGTGCGGACGCCCAGCTTGCGGGCGTACCCCACGTCGAGGGCGTGCTCGGCGTCGATGAAGGCGGCGATGCCCCCCTTCTTCTGGGCCTCGGCCACCGCGTGGAGCGCCAGGGTGGTCTTGCCGGACGACTCCGGGCCGTAGATCTCGATGATGCGTCCGCGCGGCAGGCCGCCGACGCCCAGCGCGATGTCGAGGGAGGTGGACCCCGTCGAGATCGCCTCCACGTCCTTCACCATCGCCTCCTCGTTGCCGAGGCGCATGATGGAACCCTTGCCGAAGGCCTTCTCGATGGAGGAGACCGCCAGCTCGATTGCCTTTTCCTTCTCCGGTGCCACGGGCATCTTCACCGCTCCTTGCCGGGGCGCGCCGCGCCCCCTCGTACGTCCATTCGTTCGTTTCGACGACCCGCCTCATAGCAGGGGGGTCCGACAGCGCACCTGAACGGAAGGATACTGAACATCCGTTCGAACGCAAGGGAACCGACCGGACGAATCGTGGAGCCGCCGTCAGCGGGGCGCGTCGACGGCGCGGCCGAGCGGGGCCCGGAGGAGCGCCTCGTACCGGGAACCCCCCGGCCCGAGGTGGGACCGGAAGAGGACCACCTCCTCGGCCCGCCAGGAGACCGGCTCGGCGCCAGCCGCGGCGGTGATGGCGCCCCCCAGGCCGGCGGCCCCCCGCCCGTCGCGCGAGCGGCCGAGGGTCAGGTGGGGGGCGAAGGCGCGTCCTCCAGCCGGGAACCCGAGCGAGCCGAGGGCGCGTCCCAGCTCGACCACCAGCGCCTGCAGCCCGTCCAGGTCCCCGAGCACGCCGCCCCAGATCGTCCGGGGCCGCCGGGCGGAGGGGAAGCCGCCGGCGCCGCGGACCTCCAGCCGGAGGGGTCGTGACGTGGCCTCCGCCCTCGTCACGGCGTCGCGGACCGCCTCGAGCCTCTCCTCCGGCACCGAGCCCAGGAACTGGAGCGTCAGGTGCAGGCGATCCGGCGCCACCCAGCGGACCTCGTCGGCGTGCCGCCCGGCGGCGAGTCGGAGCTCGCCCTGCGCCGCGGCCAGGCGCCGCAGCACCGGGTCGGGCGGCTCCAGGGCCACGAAGAGCCGGAGGTTCACTCGACGGTGACGCTCTTCGCCAGGTTCCGCGGCTGGTCCACGTCGGTGCCCTTCAGGTCGGCCACGTGGTAGGCGAGGAACTGGAGCGGCAGGATGGTCAGCAGCGGGGCGAGGAGCGGCGGGCTCTGCGGGACCACGAGCGCCATGGTGGCCAGGCTCGCGGCGTGGGTGTCCCCCTCGGCGACGACGGCGATGACCTGCCCGCCGCGGGCCCTCACCTCCTCCACGTTGCCCAGCGTCTTCTCGTAGCTGGGCTCCTTGACCGCCAGCACCACCACCGGGAGGTTCTCGTCGATGAGGGCGATGGGGCCGTGCTTCATCTCGCCGGCGGCGTAGCCCTCGGCGTGGATGTAGGAGATCTCCTTCAGCTTGAGCGCCCCCTCGAGGGCCACCGGGAACTGGGAGCCGCGCCCCAGGAAGAGCACGTCCCGCGCCACCACGCAGCGCCTCGCCACCGGGAGGACGGTGGGCTCCTGCCGCAGCACGTGCTCCATCTGCGCCGGGATCCTCACCAGCGCCTCGAGCTGCTCCCGGGCGGCCGCGGCCGAGAGCGTTCCGCGCATCCGGCCCAGCCGCACCGCCAGGAGGAAGAGGGCCGCCAGCTGGGTGGTGAAGGCCTTGGTGGAGGCGACGCCGATCTCGGGCCCGGCGTGGGTGTAGAGGGTGCCCTCGCACTCGCGGGGGATGGCCGAGCCGAGCACGTTGCAGATGGCGAAGGCGTGGGCGCCGCGCTTCTTCGCCTCCTTCACCGCCGCCAGCGTGTCGGCGGTCTCGCCCGACTGGGAGATGGCGAGCACGAAGGTCCGCGGACCCACCACCGGGTCGCGGTGGCGGAACTCGCTCGCCAGCTCGACGTCGACGGGCAGCCGGGCCAGCTGCTCGATCATGAGCCGGCCGGAGAGGCCGGCGTGCCAGCTGGTTCCGCAGGCCACCACCACCACCCGGTCGATCCCCTTCACCCAGTCCGGGTCGAGGTCCATCCCGTCGAGGATTACGTCCCCCTCCTCGAGGGAGACCCGCCCGCGGATGGTGTCGGTCACCGCCCGGGGCTGCTCGAAGATCTCCTTGTGCATGAAGTGCTTGTGGCCGTCCTTCTCGGCGGCCACCGCGCTCCACTCGATGCGCCGGGCCGGGCGGGTCACCGGGCGCCCGGAGGCGTCCTCGATGGCGATCCCCTCCGGGGTGAGGACGGCCAGCTCTCCCTCCTCCAGGTAATTCACCATGCGTGTGTGCTCGAGGATGGCCGGCACGTCCGAGGCGAGGAAGCTCTCCCCCTCGCCGTACCCGACCACCAGCGGGCTCGCGTTCTTGGCCGCCACGATCGTTCGCGGAGACCGGTCCGAGACGACGGCGATGGCGTAGGTCCCGCGCACCTGGCCCAGCGCCGCGCGGACGGCGGCGCGCAGGTCGCCCTTCGCCGGGCCCTCCAGCTCGTCGGCGATCAGGTGGGCGAAGATCTCGGTGTCGGTCTCGGAGGTGAAGACGTGCCCGCGGGCCTGGAGCGCCGCCTTCAGGTCCAGGTGGTTCTCGATGATGCCGTTGTGCACCACCGCCACCCCGCCGGAGCGGTGCGGGTGGGCGTTCTCGTCGGAGGGGCGCCCGTGGGTGGCCCAGCGGGTGTGGCCGATGCCGGTGCTGCCGGCCACCGGCTCCAGCTTCAGGCGCTCCACCAGGTTCTGCAGCTTCCCCTTGCTGCGCCGGATGTCGAGGCCCCCCGGGCCCACGGCGGCCACGCCGGCCGAGTCGTAGCCGCGGTACTCGAGCCTGCGCAGTCCGCCAACGATCAGGTCCACGCAGGGGCGAGGACCGACGTACCCCACGATCCCGCACACGGCCT
This sequence comes from Anaeromyxobacteraceae bacterium, assembly GCA_027349605.1. Taxonomy (GTDB): domain Bacteria; phylum Myxococcota; class Myxococcia; order Myxococcales; family Anaeromyxobacteraceae; genus CAIOAK01. Next base: position 2,559 of record DAIEMM010000070.1, on the reverse strand, counting down.
ACTTCTCCTTCCCGGAGGCCTTCAGGGCCGCGCGCTCGCGGGCCCAGCCGTTCTTGTTCACCTGCCGTGCACGTCCGAGCGCCAGCGCCCCCGCCGCCACGCTCTCGGTGAGCGTCGAGCCGGCCGCCACGTAGGCCCCCTTGCCGATGGAGATGGGGGCCACCAGGATCGCGTCGGAGCCGACGAAGACGCCGTCGCCGATGCGGGTGGGGTGCTTCCGCTCCCCGTCGTAGTTGCAGGTGATGGTCCCGCACCCCACGTTCACGTCGGCGCCGATGGTGGCGTCCCCGAGGTAGGTGAGGTGGTTGGCCTTGGAGCGCTTCCCCATCGAGGTCTTCTTCAGCTCCACGAAGTTGCCCACGGGCACCCCCTCGGCCAGCGTGGCCTCGGGGCGCAGGCGCGCGAAGGGCCCGACGCGGCAGCCGTCGCCCACGCTCGCCCGGTCGAAGTGGCTGTAGGGGAGGATCGTCGCGCCGTCGCCCACCACGGTGTCGAGGAGGATGCTTCCCTGGCCGATCACGCAGCCGCCGCCGATGCGGGTGGTCCCCCGCAGCCGGACGCTGGGCTCGATCACGGTGTCGGGGCCGACCTCCACGCCCTCGTCGGCGTCGAAGCGTTCCGGGTCCTCCAGGGTGACGCCCGACTTCATGAGCGACGAGGCGATGCGCCGGGTCATGGCGCGGGTGGCGAGCGACATGTCCTCCAGGTCGTTCACCCCCTGCGCCTCCACCGGGGAGACCCGCACCGCCACGGCCCCGGGACCGTCGGCGGCCAGGGCCACCAGGTCGGTCAGGTAGAACTCGCGCTGGGCGTTCTTCGCGTCCACGCGGGACAGGGTGGACCAGAGGAAGCCCGCGTCGGCGACGTAGAGGCCCGCGTTCACCTCCCGGATCTGCCGCTCCTGGGGCGTGGCGTCCTTCTCCTCCACGATGAGGGCCGGGCCCTTGCCCGGGGCGTGGACCACCCGTCCGTAGCCCTTCGGGTTCTCGAGGTCCATGGTGGCGAAGGCGAGCGACTGGGGCGCGGTGCGTGCGTCCACCACCGAGGCCAGCGTGGAGGTGGTGAGGAGCGGCGTGTCGCCGGAGAGGATCATCACCGGTCCCGTGTAGCCGCGCAGCGAGGCCTTGGCGGCCAGCACGGCGTGGGCGGTCCCGAGCTGCCTCTCCTGGCGGGCGAAGCGGAGGGGCGCGCCGGGGAGGGAGGCGCGCAGCGACCTCTCGACCTCGTCCCCCTGGTGACCGACCACCACCACCACCGGGTCGGCCCCGGCCTCGAGGGCGCGCTTCACCGGGAAGTAGACCATCGGGCGGCCGCAGACCGGATGCAGGACCTTGGCGCGCCGCGTCTTCATGCGGGTGCCCTTGCCGGCGGCGAGGACGATGGCGGCGAGCGGGGAGCTTCCCTTCCGCTTCTTCTGCTTCGAGGGGGTCGGCATGGGGCCAGAGGCTAGGTCCGTGGGGCGCGGGAATCAAGAACCGCAGCGGGAATCGCCCCGCCGGGTCGTGCTACCCATGGGGACATGACCGTGGTGCCGCTCCTCCTCCCGATCCTCCTCGCGCACGTCGCCGTCTCCCCCCGGGGCGCGGTGGCGGCCGCCCACCCGGCGGCGAGCGAGGCAGGGGCCGCCGTCCTGCGGGCGGGCGGCAACGCCGCCGACGCCGCCGTGGCGGCCGCGTTCGCCCTCTCGGTGGTCGAGCCGCAGAGCTCCGGGATCGGCGGGGGCGGCCTGGCCCTCGTGTACGTGGCGCGCGAGGACCGGGTCTACGCCATCGACTTCCGGGAGACCGCGCCGGCCGGGTCCACCCCCGACATGTTCCTGGTGGACGGAAGGCCCGACCCGCCTCGCTCCCGCTGCGGTGGGCTCGCGGTCGCCGTGCCCGGGGCGGTGAAGGGGTACGCGGAGATCGCGCGGCGCTTCGGGAAGAAGGCGCTGCCCGAGCTCGTGGCGCCCGCGGTGAGGCTGGCGCGCGACGGCGTCCAGGTGGGGCGCGCCTGGCGGCGGGCGGCGGTCGCGGCGCGGGCGTGCCTGCGGGAGGACCCCGCCGGCAGGGCGGCCTTCCTCGCCCACGGCGAGCCGCCCGGGCCCGGGGTCCGGGTCGTCCAGAAGGACCTCGCCAAAACGCTGAAGCTCCTCGGGCGCGATCCGGAGGCCTTCTACCGGGGTCCGCTCGCCGAGCGCATCGCCGCCGCCGTCCGGGCTCGAGGCGGGAAGCTCACCGCGGCCGACCTCGCCGGCTACCGGACGCGCACGCGCGAGGTCCTCTGGGGCGAGTTCCGGGGACACCGGGTGGCCACCTTCCCGCCGCCGTCCGCCGGCGGGGCCATCCTGCTCGGCCTCCTCCGCGTCCTCGAGGCCCAGGACCCCCGGGATGCCGCGCGGTCCTCCGAGCGCTACCTCCACGCCTTCGTCGAGGCGGAGAAGCAGCTCTTCGAGCGCCGTGGCGGCGCGCTCGCCGACCCGGACTTCGCGCCCCACGCCGACGCGGTGGCACGGGACATGGCGTCCGCCGCGTTCGCCGGGAAGGTCCGGGCCGGGATCGGGGAGCGGGCGGCCGGGGC
>DAIEMM010000067.1 GCA_027349605.1 Anaeromyxobacteraceae bacterium | reverse complement strand
CCGAGACGATGGTGTAGGTCATGAAGACCGGGAAGGCCCCGGAGAAGACCATGAACTCGGAGATGAAGCCGGCCAGGCCCGGGAGCCCCAGCGAGGCGAAGAAGGCGAGCCCGGTGAGGCCGCTGTACTCCGGCAGCTCCTTGGCCAGGCCGCCGAACCGGTCCATGTCGCGGTGGTGGGCGCGGTCGTAGATCACGCCCACGATGAGGAAGAGTGCCGGGCTGATGATGCCGTGGGTGAACATGTTGTACACCGCGCCGGAGATGGCCATGGGGGTCATGGCGGCCATGCCGAGCAGGGTGAAGCCCATGTGCGAGACCGAGGAGTAGGCCACCATCTTCTTGATGTCGCGCTGGGCCAGGGCCACGTAGGCGGCGTAGATGATGTTGATCACGCCGAACACCGCGATGGCGTTGGCGGCCCACTCGGTGGCGTCGGGCAGCAGCGGGTAGTTGAAGCGCAGGATTCCGTAGGGACCCATCTTGAGGAGGATGCCGGCCAGGATGACCGAGATGGGGGTGGGCGCCTCGACGTGGGCGTCCGGCAACCAGGTGTGGAAGGGGAACATCGGGATCTTGATGGCGAACCCGATGAAGAAGGCCACGAAGACGATCTTGGTGAAGGCGACCCCGAGGATGGTGCCCGCCGAGGCGAAGTGCCCGGCGCGCCCCTGGGCGGCGAGCTCGAGCAGGTTGAAGGTATGCTTGGCCGACAGGGTCCCGTCGGCGAGCACCGCCGGCAGGCTGCGGTAGTAGACGGCGATGATGGCCAGCAGCATGAGGACCGAGCCCGCCAGCGTGTACAGGAAGAACTTGATGGCCGCGTACTCGCGGCGCGGGCCGCCCCAGACGCCGATGAGGAAGTACATCGGGAGGAGCATGACCTCCCAGAAGACGTAGAAGAGGAACATGTCCAGCGCGACGAAGGTGCCCATCATGCCGGTCATGAGGAGGAGCAGCAGGATCATGTAGCCGGGCACCATCCGTACCGAGAAGTGCTTGGGGTGGTGCTCGTCGTGGCCGTGCCCGTGGTCGTCCTCGTCCATCCCGGCGAGGCCGATGGCCTTCTTCCCGCCCTGCCACCAGGGCATGGACGCGATGGCGGCCACGAAGGAGATGAGGCCGGTGAGGAGCACCATCGAGATGGAGAGCCCGTCGACGCCGACGAACCACTCCACGTTGAACGGGCGGATCCAGACCGCGCGGCTCACCATCTGGACGCCGGTGGCCTTGCCCTGGACGAGGAGTCCCTGGGCATTGGGGTCGAACCAGTTCCAGGCCAGGAACGTGGTCAGCATCATGAGGGCGCTGGCCACCAGGGTGATCCAGCGGGAGGCCTGGTCGAGGAACCTCTTCGGGAGGTCGAGGAAGTGCCTCACCACCATCAGCGCCAGGATGACGGCGGCGCCGATGACCGGGAGGAATGTGGCCCAAACCAGCACGTTGTCGGGGCGGATCATGAAGCCGATCTCCTAGCGGAAGAGGAAGTTGAGAAGGACGACGAGCAGCGACCCGAGGGCCGCGCCGTAGAGGTAGGTCTGGATGCGGCCGGTCTCGATGCGGCGGAGGACGCGCCCACCCTCGCGGGTGAGGCCTCCCACGCCGTTCACGGCGCCATCGACGATGTACTTGTCGATGGCGTCGTCGATGGCCGCGAAGAGGCGGGCCACCCAGCCGACGAAGTTCACGAACCAGTCGATGACGTGCTGGTCGAACCAGGACAGGAAGGCCGCCAGGAAGAGCGCCGGCCGGACCACCAGTGCGTGGTAGGCCTCGTCGACGTAGTACTTGTTGTAGACCACCGTCCAGAACCCGAAGTAGCGGGTCTTGAGGTCGTGCGGCACGCGGCTCTTCCCGTCCTTGAAGAGCTTCATGGCGAAGAACCACCCGATGGTGGCCGCGCCGACGCCCATGGCCTGGAAGAGCCACTCGGTGGAGTGGCCGAAGTGCAGGAAGGTCACCTCGGCGGGGAGCGCCGGGGCGAGCCAGTGCTCCAGGATCGGCTCGTGGCCGGTCCACAGGAGCGGGATGCCGAGGAAGGAGACGGCCACCGCGCCGAAGGCGAGCGTGGCAAGCACCCAGGTGATGGAACGCGGCGACTCGTGCGGCTGCCAGCCGTGGTGACCGTGGTCGTCGTGCGCCGGGGCCGCGTGGGCGACGTGCGCGGCGGCGGGGGCGGCATGCCCGTGGGCGCCGTGGTCGTCGTGGCCGTGGCCCGCGTGCGGCGCCGCAGCGTGCGCGCCGTGGACGACCGGATCCTCGTTGTCCTGGGGGTGGCCGGCGGTCGCGTGGTGCGGGGCGGCGTGGGCGGAGTGCGGATCCTCGTCGTGCTCCTCCGCGTGCCCGGCGCCTCCCCGGTAGTGGCCGGTGAAGGTCATGTAGTAGCTGCGGAACATGTAGAAGCTGGTCCCGGTGGCGGTCAGCAGGCCGACGACGAAGATGGCCGGGCCGAGCCACGGGGTGGGGGTCCCGAAGAGCTCCATGCCGCGCTGGGTGAAGGCCTTCCAGAGGATCTCGTCCTTCGAGTAGAAGCCGCTGGCCCAGGGGAAGCCGGCGATGGCCCAGGTGGCGATGAGGTAGGTCCAGGCCGTCACCGGCATGAGCTTCTTCAGGCCGCCCATCTTCCGCATGTCCTGCTCGTGGTGGCAGCCCAGGATCACCGAGCCCGACCCGAGGAACAGCGTGGCCTTGAAGAAGGCGTGGGTGAGCAGGTGGTAGGTGCCCGCCCAGTAGGCGCCCACGCCCACGCCCACGAACATGAACCCGAGCTGGGAGACCGTGGAGTAGGCCAGGACCTTCTTGATGTCGTACTGGAAGAACCCGATGGTCGCGGCGAAGAAGGCGGTGAGGATGCCGACGGTCGCCACCCAGCCCATGGCGGTGGGGGACATCGCGTAGATGTACGAGAGCCGGGCCACCATGTAGACGCCGGCGGTGACCATGGTGGCGGCGTGGATCAGGGCGGAGACCGGCGTGGGGCCGGCCATCGCGTCCGGGAGCCAGACGTAGAGGGGGAGCTGGGCGCTCTTGCCCATGGCGCCGACGAACATCAGCATGCCCACCAGCGTGAGCAGCATGACGCCCCAGACCTTCTGGTGGCGCAGGTGCTCCCCGACCCCGGTGCCCTCGATCACGATCTGGTCGCGCAGCTCGCGGAAGTTGAGGGTGGGGCCGATCGGGATGGCGTGCCCGTCGACGACGGCGGCGCGGGGTCCGGTGGACTCGAACGGGTTGGCGGCCGCCGGGTCGGCCTTGTAGCCGATCTCCGGGACGTAGGTCACCGAGCGTGCGTCGGCGCGCGGCTCCCAGATGCCGCCCAGCGACCAGAACAGCAGGAACAGGCCGATGAGGAAGCCGAAGTCGCCGAAGCGGTTGACCACGAAGGCCTTCATGCCGGCCTTGGCCTTCTCGATGTCGGTGTACCAGAAGCTGATGAGCAGGTAGGACGCCAGGCCCACGCCCTCCCAGCCGAAGAACATCACCGCGAAGTTGTCGCCCATGACCAGCAGCAGCATCGCGAAGACGAACAGGTTCAGGTAGGCGAAGAAGCGCCAGTAGGACGGCTCGTCGGCCATGTAGCCGACCGAGAAGACGTGGATGAGCGTCCCGATGAAGGTGATGATGAGCACCATCATCATGGAGAGCGGATCGAGGGCGAAGGCCAGGTCGAACCGCAGCGGGCCGGCGCTGAGCATGTTCCAGAGCGTGTCCTGCAGGAACCGCTCGCCGCCCGGCAGCCCGAGCATCTGGAGGAACGCCCGGAGCGCGACCAGGAACGACAGCGTCATCATCGCGATGGCGATGCCGTGGTTCCACTTCTTGCCCAGGGTCCGCTGGATGCGGATGCCGAACAGGGAGTTGATCAGCGCGCCGACGGCCGGGAAGAGCGGGATGAGCCAGAGGTAGCCCGCCGCGTGGACCACCGTGGGTCCGAGGTGTTGGGTCGCGTGTTCCATCTCACTCTCGCATCAGGTCCGCAGCGCGGACGTCGATGGTCTTGAAGGTGTGGAAGATGCTGAGCACGATGGCCAGGCCGACCGCGGCCTCGGCCGCCGCCAGCACGACGACGAAGAGGGCGAAGGTCTGGCCGGTGAGCCCGCCCACCACGAACTTGTTGAAGGCGACCAGGTTGACGTTGGAGGCGTTCAGCATCAGCTCGACGCCCATCAGGACGGCGACGGCGTTGCGCCGGGTGAGCACGGTGAAGAGGCCGAGCGCGAAGAGGATCGCGGCGACCGCCAGGTAGTGGGAGAGGGTGGGGGTCATGGGCGTCCTCGGGCCTACTCGGCCCGGATCTCCTTGCGGGCGATGATGATGGCGCCGATGAGGGTGGCGAGCAGGATGAGCGAGGCGAGCTCGAAGGGGAGCAGCCACTGCTGGAGGAGCGCGTGCCCGATGGGCGCCGTGGTCGGGGTCCCGGCCATGGGCCGCACGGCCCAGGGGATCTCGAAGGCGACCACCAGGAGGAGTCCGAGCAGGACCGCGGCGAGCAGGCCGCCGCTGGCCCAGCCCAGGCTGGCGTTGGAGATGTTCACCTCGCCGATGCGGTTCGTGAGCATGACCGCGAAGAGGATCAGGACGAGGACGCCGCCGATGTAGATGAACACCTGCGCGACGGCGACGAAGTCGGCCGAGAGGAAGACGTAGAGCCCCGCCACTCCCAGGAGCGAGGCGAGCAGCCCGAGAGCCGAGTAGAGGATGTTGCGCGAGAGGGCGACGGCCGCGGCGCCTCCTACCGTGAGCGCGGCCACGGCGTAGAAGACCCCGTCGGCCAGCGTGAACGGCCCGGCCACCGGGCGGGCGCCGCCGGCGGCGAGGGCCGGGGAAAGGCGCGCGGAGAGGACGCCGACGGCGCCGATTACGGCGGCGCTGCCGAGGGTCCAGGCGATGAGCTTCTTCTTGGTTCGCATGCGGGGCTCTCGGTCAGGGCTTGGGCTCGTCCGGCTTCGGAGCCGGGACGGCGGCGGGAGCGGGCGCCGGCGCGGCGGCCGGGGGGACGGCGGCGGTGGCGGCGGGAGCCGCCGCAGGGGCCGCAGGAGCCGCAGGAGCCGCAGGAGCGGCAGGAGCCGCAGCCGCCGGAGCGGCGGCCGGCTTGGCGGCGGCAGGGGCGGCGGGCTTCGCGGCCGGAGCCGGCTTGGGAGGAGGAGGCGGCGGGGCCTTGAGCGGCTCGGGCGGCAGGTAGGTCATGGCCGGCGCGTCCCAGCGCCGCCGGGCGATGACCTCGCGCACCAGCGACCCGAGCGGCGCGCGCGGGATGTAGGGCGCTCCCTTCACGACCTTGTAGACCGGGAAGGGCTTCAGGGGATCGGCCCAGCGGAAGACCAGGTTGCGGACCGACCGCTGGGTGGCCTCGAACTCCCGGGTGTGCTGGATGGCGCCGGTCGGGCAAGGCTCGACGCAGAGGCCACAGAACATGCACTTGGCCTCGTCGATGTCGAACTGGGTCACCACGCGCTGCTTGGGATTGGCCGGGTCCTTCTCCAGCTCGATCTGGATGCAGCTGATGGGACAGGCGCGCTCGCAGGCCTGGCAGCCGGTGCAGATGTCGACGTCCACCTCGAGGAAGCCGCGGTAGCGGGGCGGCAGGATGTCCTGGATGGGCAGCTCGAGCCGGTCCGGATACTGCTGGGTGATGGGGCGGCGCAGCACCTGGGACAGGGTGACCGACATCCCGTGCCAGAAGGACTTCACGGTGTCGCGGATGTTGCCGACGTATTCG
>DAIEMM010000037.1 GCA_027349605.1 Anaeromyxobacteraceae bacterium | reverse complement strand
CGGCCATCGACGTGGAGCAGATTGCCATGCTCGCCGACCTGTTCCGGCGCCTCGGGGTCGCACCCGTGGTGCACGTGAACAGCGTGGGCGACGGCGCCTGCCGCCCCGCCTACCTCGAGGAGCTGCGCACCTGGCTGCGCGCCCGGGGCCCGTCGCTCTGCGCCGACTGCCGGGAGCGGACCGAGCGAAATCCCCTGCGGGTGCTCGACTGCAAGGTGCCCACCTGCCAGCCCGTGCTCGCCGAGGCGCCGCGCCTCCTCGAGCGGCTCTGCGACGGGTGCCGGGGCCACTTCGACGCGGTTCGCCAGGGGCTCGACGACCTGGGGGTGGCGGTCCAGGTGAACCCGCGGCTGGTGCGCGGCCTCGACTACTACGTGCGCACCGCCTACGAGTTCACCAGCGACGCGCTGGGATCGCAGTCGGCGGTGGCCGGCGGCGGGCGCTACGACGGGCTGGTGGAGACGCTCGGGGGGCCGGCGACCCCCGGCATCGGCTTCGGCATGGGGGAGGAGCGGCTGGCGCTCATCCTCGAGGCCGCGGGCCGCCCCATCCCGGAGACCCGCCCGGAGATCTTCTTCGTCTCGGCCGACGAGGCCGGGCGGCGGGAGGCGCTGCGCCGGGCTTCCGAGCTGCGGCGCGCGGGCATCGCCTGCGACCTCGACGCGAGGGGCGGCAAGCTGGCCCGGCAGTTCAAGCAGGCCGAGCGGGTGGGTGCCCGGTACGCCGTGGTCGTCGGCGGGAACGAGGCTGCGAGCGGGCAGGCCAAGCTGAAGGACATGGCCACCCGCGAGGAGCTCCCGGTGTCGCTCTCCGAGCTCGTCGCGCGCTTCCGCCCCGCCTAGGAAACGGCTTGCCGGCCGCCCTTCCGTTCGTCGTCGTCGTCTCCGGCCCCACCGCGTCCGGGAAGACCCGGCTCGCCATCGAGATCGCGCGCCGCGCCGGCGGCGAGATCGTGAACGCCGACTCCCAGCAGGTCTACCGCGGGCTCGACGTGGGCACGGCCAAGCCCTCCTCCGCGGAGCGGGCGGCGGTCCCCCATCACCTCCTCGACCTCGTCGATCCGGGGGAGGGGATGGACGCAGCGCGCTGGGCGTCGCTCGCCGACGCGGCCATCGCCGACGTGGGCGCGCGTGGGGGGCTTCCCGTCGTGGTGGGCGGCACGGGCCTCTACGTCCGGGCCCTGCTCCACGGCGTCGTCGAGGCTCCCGGACGGGACCCGGCGCTGCGGACCCGGCTCGAGGAGGAGGCGGCGGTCCACGGGCGTGCCGCGCTCCACCGGCGCCTTTCGCAGGTTGACCCCGGCGCCGCCGCGCGCATCCGGGAGAACGACCTCGTCCGCATCGTCCGCGCGCTCGAGATCGCCGCCGGGGGCCGGACGCAGAGCGAGCTCTTCGAGGCTCACCGCTTCGCCCCCCGACGTTACCGGTACAGGCTCCTGGCTCTCGACGTCCCCCGCGAGGAGCTGCACCGGCGCATCGGGGAGCGCGCCGAGGGGATGGCCCGCGGCGGCATCGTCGACGAGGCGCGCATGCTCCTCGACCGGCTCGGCGAGCCGCTCCCCCGGCTTCCCATCGGCTACGCCGACGCGGCGGCCTGCGCCCGGGGCGAGATCGACCGGGACGAGCTCGCCACCCGCATCGCCCTGCTCCATCGTCGCTACGCGCGCAGGCAGGTGATCTGGCTGAGGAGGGAGCAGGACGTCGAGTGGATGGCACCGCCGTTCGACCCGGCCGCCGTGGCCCGTGCATTGCGCAGTGCGCCGTGATTCCGGGCCTTTTCGTGTTATAAGCCCACGCCGTGGCTACCCGAGTGCCGTTCACGACAGAGTTCGAGAAGCCCCTCGCCGCCCTCGAGTCCAAGATCGAGGAGCTGAAGCAGCTCTCCGGGGGCGCGGGCGTCGACTTCAGCGACGAGGTCGTCAAGCTGGAGCGCAAGGCGAAGAAGCTCCAGGCGGAGATCTTCCGCGACCTCTCCCGGTGGCAGGTGGTGCAACTGGCCCGCCATCCCAACCGGCCCTACACGCTCGACTACCTCCAGATGATCTTCACCGACTGGATGGAGCTGGAGGGCGATCGGCGCTTCGGAGCCGACCACGCCATCGTGGCCGGGCTGGCCCGCTTCGAGGGCGAGCCGGTGGTGATCGTCGGCGAGCAGAAGGGGCGGGGCACCAAGGAGAACATGCTGCGCAACTTCGGCATGCCCCGGCCCGAGGGGTACCGCAAGGCGCGGCGGCTCTACGACCTCGCCGACCGGTTCCGCCGGCCGCTCATCACCTTCATCGACACCCCGGGAGCCTACCCCGGCATCGGAGCCGAGGAACGGGGGCAGGCCGAGGCCATCGCGGTGAACCTCGAGGTCATGTCCTCGCTCGGCGTCCCCTCCATCTCCATCGTCATCGGGGAGGGTGGATCCGGGGGCGCGCTGGCGCTCGGGGTCACGAACAAGATCCTCATGCTCGAGTACTCCACCTACTCGGTCATCTCCCCGGAGAGCTGCAGCTCGATCCTCTACCGCGACGCCTCCAAGGCCCAGAAGTCGGCGGAGAACCTCAAGCTGACCGCCAAGGACCTGGCCGGATTCGGCATCGTCGACGAGCTGGTGAAGGAGGCGCCCGGCGGCGCCCACCGCGATCCCAGGCTCACGGCCGAGAACCTGGCCGGCGCCATCCGGCGGCAGCTCGCCGACCTCCGGCAGCTCTCCCCCGAGCAACTGGTGCGCCAGCGCTACCAGAAGTTCCGGGCCATGGGCGTCTTCACCACCGAGGAGTGAGGGGCGTGCCGCTCGTCCCCCACCACGTCGCGTCGCTGCAGCCCTACGTCCCGGGCAAGCCCATCGAGGAGGTGGAGCGGGAGTACGGCGTCACCGACGTCGCCAAGCTGGCCTCCAACGAGAACGCGCTCGGTCCCTCGCCCCTGGCGCTGCGCGCGGCGCAGGAGGCGTGCGCCCGCGTCCACCTGTACCCGGATGGCAGCGCCTTCCTCCTGAAGCGGGCGCTCTCCGGCCGGTTCTCCGTCCCGGTGGAGGAGATCCTGGTCGGGAACGGGTCGAATGAGCTCATCGAGCTGCTCGTCCGCACCTTCGTGCTCGAGGGCGAGGAGGTGCTCACCAGCGCCCAGAGCTTCGTGGCCTACAAGCTCGCCGCGCACGCGCACGGGCGAACCCTGGTCGAGGCGCCCATGAAGGAGCGCTTCCACTACGACCTCGACGCCCTCCACGCCCGGCTCTCGCCCCGGACCAAGCTCGTCTTCCTGGCCAACCCCGACAATCCCACCGGCACGTGGTTCCTGGAGAAGGAGCTGGTGCACTTCCTCGGGGCGGTGTCCCGGGACACGCTGGTGGTGCTCGACGAGGCGTACGTGGAGTTCGTGGAGGCGGAGGGCTTCCAGGACGCGCTCGCGCTGCGCCAGCGCTACCCGAACCTCGTCGTGCTGCGCACGTTCTCGAAGATCTACGGCCTGGCCGGGCTCCGGCTGGGGTACGCCTTCGCCCGCCCCGAGGTGGTGGCCTTACTCGACCGGGTGCGCGCCCCGTTCAACGTGAACCTGGTGGCCCAGGCGGCCGGCGTGGCCGCGCTCGACGACGAGGAGCACGTGCTCCTGAGCCGGCGGCTGGTCCGCACCGAGCGCCCGTTCCTGGAGCAGGGACTTCGCGAGCTGGGCGCCACCGTGGTCCCTTCGCAGGCCAACTTCGTGCTGGCCGACTTTCCCGGAAGGCCCGGCATGGAGCTCTTCGACGCGCTCCTCCGGCAGGCCGTGGTGGTGCGCCCGGTGGCGGGCTACGGCTTCCCCACCGCGCAGCGCATCACCGTGGGGACCCGCGCAGAGAACGTCAAGGTCCTCGCCGCCCTGCGCAAGGTCCTCGGCAGGTGACGGCGCGCCGTCCCTTCATCGTCGCGGTGGACGGGCCTGCGGGAGCCGGAAAGAGCACCACCTCCCGCCGCCTCGCGGCGCGCCTCGGCTTCGCCATGGTGGACACCGGGGCCATCTACCGGGCGGTGGCGCTGGCGGCGAGCCGGGAGGGCATCGGCTTCGACGACGACGCGCGGCTGGGGGCGCTCCTCCCCGCGGTCCGCATCCGATTCGAGCCGCCGCCGCCGGGCTCCGAGGGAGCCGGGCAGCGCCTGTTCATCGGCGACGAGGACGTCTCGCAGGCCATCCGCACGCCTCCCATGTCGCTGGGGGCGAGCGCCGTCTCGGCCCGGCCGGTGGTGCGGGCGGGGCTGCTCGACCTCCAGAGGAGGCTCGCCACCGCGCCCGGGAACCGGGGAGCGGTGCTGGAGGGGAGGGACATCGGGACGGTGGTCTTCCCCGACGCCGACGCCAAGTTCTTCCTCACCGCCGACGACGAGGTCCGCGCCCGGCGCCGGTTCCTCGAGCTCCAGGCCAAGGGGGATGCGCAGCCCTTCGACGCCGTGCTCGCCGACCAGCGCAAGCGGGACCGGAACGACAGCTCGCGGGACGTGGCGCCGCTGCGGGCGGCTCCGGACGCGGTCACGATCGACACCGGGTCCCTCTCGCTCGACGACGTGGTCGAGCGGCTCGCCGCCCTGGTCGAGGGGCGCGTGGGCGCTCGCGGTCGAGTCGGGGTGGACCCGGAACCCGGACCGTTATATACGGGGCCGGAGAGGACTTGATGCAAGTCAAGGTAGCCAAGACCGCGGGATTCTGCTGGGGAGTGCGGAGGACCGTCGACCAGCTGATGGACGTCGCCCGGGAGCGGCAGACGCCCGTGGTCACGCTCGGCCCCATCATCCACAACCCGCAGTTCGTCGCCCGGACCCGGCAGATGGGCGTGGGCACGGTGGAGCGGGTCTCGGAGGTCGACGAGGGCACCACCGTGGTGGTCCGGACCCACGGTGCGGTGAAGCCGGAGCTCGACGCCGCCCGGGAACGGGGACTCGAGGTCGTGGACGGGACCTGCCCGTACGTGAAGTATCCGCAGGCCATGGCCAAGCGCCTCTCGCACCAGGGCTACCACCTGGTCATCGTCGGGGACCCGAACCACGCCGAGGTGAAGGGCGTGGTGAGCTACGGCGAGGGGCCGTGCACGGTGGTCCGGCCCGGCGCCGAGATCCCTTCCATCGACGCCAAGAAGGTGGCGGTCATCGCCCAGACCACCTGCATCGGCGCCGACTTCGAGAAGGTCGTCGGTGCTCTCGCGCTCCGGCACAAGGAGGTCCGCGCGGTCAACACCATCTGCGCCGACACCGACGAGCGGCAGGCCGACGCCAGGCAGCTGGCCACGGAGGTCGACGCAGTGGTGGTGGTGGGGGGGAAGAACAGCGCCAACACGCGCCACCTCGCCGAGATCTGCAAGGAGATCCAGCCCCGCACCTGGCACGTCGAGACGGAGGAGGAGCTCCGCCCGGAGTGGTTCCAGGGATGCACCTTGGTGGGAGTGAGCGCCGGCGCCTCGACGCCGGACTGGGTGATCCAGGGAGTGGCCGCACGGCTCGGGGCCATGGCGGGCCGGGCAGCGCTTGACGCAGTGATCCCGCCCGTGTAGCTTCCTTCGCCTTCGGCGCCGGGAACCTCCCGGCGACCCGCCGAGTCCCTCGATCCCCGGGGAAGAGGCGCAGGCCAACAAAGGGGGCGATGCAGCTTTCGCCGGCATTCCAGGCGCGGTCCTCACAGCGCCCCGTCGGCCCAAGCCCATAGGACCGGTTCCAATCGAATGGAGAATCAGAATATCCGTACGCCCGAGCAGGACGCCTCCGAGGACTTCGCAGCCATGTTCGCGGAGAGCGAGGCACGCACCGGCCAGGTCGAGGAGGGGCGTGTCGTCAGCGGCACCGTGATCCAGATCACCAAGGATTACGTGGTCGTCGACATCGGCTACAAGTCCGAGGGGCAGGTCCCGCTCGGCGAGTTCATCCCGGCTCCCGGTGGTGAACCCCAGGTGAAAATCGGTGACAAGGTCGAGGTTCTCGTCGAGTCGCGCGAGAACGACACCGGCATGGTCGTCCTCTCCAAGGAGAAGGCCGACAAGATGCGCATCTGGGACGAGATCTCCGCCGCGTGCGAGCGCGACGAGCTCGTCGAGGGCATGATCGTCGGCCGCGTGAAGGGCGGACTCTCCGTCGACATCGGCGTGAAGGCGTTCCTCCCCGGCTCCCAGGTCGACATCCGCCCGGTGCGCAACCTCGACAAGCTCATCGGCGAGAAGTTCAAGTTCAAGGTCATCAAGTTCAACAAGAAGCGGGGGAACATCGTCCTCAGCCGCCGCGTGCTGCTCGAGAAGGAGCGCGAGGAGCTGAAGAAGGAGACCCTCAAGAACCTGAAGGAGGGCGCGGTCCTGAAGGGCGTGGTGAAGAACCTCACCGACTACGGCGCCTTCATCGACCTCGGCGGCATCGACGGCCTCCTCCACGTGACCGACATGAGCTGGGGCCGCATCGGCCACCCCAGCGAGATGTTCGAGGTCGGCCAGGAAGTCCGCGTCGTCGTCCTGAAGTTCGACCCCGCCAGCGAGCGCGTCAGCCTGGGCCTGAAGCAGATCCAGGAGGACCCGTGGCACCGCGCCGACGAGAAGTACCC
>DAIEMM010000033.1 GCA_027349605.1 Anaeromyxobacteraceae bacterium | reverse complement strand
GCCGGAGACGGCCCAGAGCCATCCCGTCGTCCGGGCGGCACCTCCACCTTCGCCCGCGAGGCAGGCACCGATCCTCGCGGCGCTTGCGCCGGTGGCGGCCCCGGTGGAAGCGAGGCGAGCCGTCGTGCTCGAGCCCCTCCGGATCGAGGCGGCCCGCCGGGAAACGGCGCCCGTCCGGCAAGCCCATCCGAGCAGGCAGTCGGCCAATGCGTGGAAGATGGAGCCCGACCCCGTTCCCGCCGCTCGAACGGTACCGACCCTCGTTCCCGCGGCCCCCGCGGTCATCCCCGTCGCGCCGCCCCCTGCTCCCGCTCCGGTGGCCGTGGAGGCACGCTCGCCCCGCCCTCCCCGCGAGGGTGGCCGCGCCGAAGGTCCCGCCGCCAGGAAGGTCGAGCCGCCCCCGCCGAGGCACCGGCGGAAGACGGTACCGCGCAGGGCTTCGCTCGTTCCCACCTTCGTGCTGAGCGCGATCCTGGCGCTGGTGGTGGCCGCCTCGGCCTACTTCGCACGGGATCCCGCACCGGACATCCGGAGGGATCACGTCGAGCGGCCCGCCGGAAAGCCCTCGACGCCGGCCCGCGGTGACTAGCGGCGGCTAGCGATCCCGCAGGACCTCGACCTCGTCCACCGACACCGTCCCGCGCGTCCTGTAGACGGCGATGACGATGGCGAGCCCGACGGCCGCCTCGGCCGCGGCCACCGCGATCACGAAGAAGGCGATGGCATGGCCGGACATGGAGCCCTGCTGCCGGGCGAAGGCCAGGAAGGTGAGGTTCGCCGCGTTGAGCATGAGCTCGATGCACATGAAGACGATGATGGCGTTCTTCTTCACCAGCACGCCGGCGAAGCCGATGGCGAAGAGGAAGGCGGCGAGCGCCAGGTAGCTGCTGACGGGCACCATGGCTAGATCTTCTCCTTGGCCACCACCACCGCGCCGACGATGGCGACGAGGAGGAGCACGCTCGTGGCCTCGAAGGGCAGCAGGTACTGGGTGAAGAGGATCCTCCCCACGGCGCGGACCGTGCCGAAGTCCTCCCCCACCGCCTTCATGGCACGGGGGCCGGACTGGACGACGGCGGTCACGAGCAGGGACAGAAGCCCGGCCGTGCCGACGATGCCCACCACCTTGAGGGCGGTCATCTTCTCGAGGCCGAGCTCCGCGTCGGTGAGCGAGAGCAGCATCACCACGAAGAGGAAGAGCACCATGATGGCGCCCGCGTAGACGATGATCTGCACGAACGCCAGCAGGTGCGCGGTGAGCAGCACGTAGATGCCGGCCAGCCAGAAGAAGGCGGAGACCAGGCTCATGGCCGCGTAGACCGGGTTGCGGGCCATGATCACGCCGGCGGCGGACGCCATCAGCGGGATGGCGAAGACCCAGAACAGCACCTGCTCGGCTGTGATGCCCATCGCTTACCTCACCGCGTGACGGTTGCCGCCCACCAGCGCCTCGCGGGACCCGCGGGAGACGCCCCAGCCGGTCTCGCCGTGCTTGCAGCCCTTCCCCTCGATGTGCTCCACGAACTCGTTGCGGAACTTCTTCACGAAGCTCTGCACCGGCATGGCGGCGGCGTCGCCCAGCGCGCAGATGGTCTGCCCCATGATGTTGCCGGGCAGCTGCTCGATGAGCGCGAGGTCCTTCAGGGTGCCCTCGCCCCGCTCGATCTTCTCGAGGATCTTCCACATCCAGGGGGTTCCCTGGCGGCAGGGGGTGAACTGGCCGCAACTCTCCTCGGCGTAGAACATGGCGATGCGCGCCAGCGCGCGGACCATGCACACCGAGTCGTCCATGACGATGACGCCGCCCGAGCCGGACATGGTGCCGGCCGCCTTGATGGCGTCGGGCTCGAGGGAGACGTCGATCTCGTCGCCGCGCAGCACCGGCGAGGAGGAGCCACCCGGGATGACGGCCTTCACGGGGCGGCCGCTGGCGGTCCCGCCGCAGTCCTCCATGATGAGCTTCTTGAGGTTGTACCCGGCGGGCTTCTCGTAGACCCCGGGACGCTTCACGTTTCCGGAGACGCCGAAGAGGCGCGTGCCGCCCGTCTTGCCGGCGCCCAGGTCGGCGAAGGCCTTGGCGCCGTGCTCGACGATCCAGGGGACGTTGGCGAGGGTCTCGACGTTGTTGATGATGGTGGGCTTGCCCCACAGGCCGACGATGGCCGGGAAGGGGGGCTTGAAGCGCGGGTAGCCCTTCTTGCCCTCCACCGACTCCATCAGCGCGCTCTCCTCGCCGCAGATGTAGGCGCCCGCGCCGCGGACCACGTGGATCTGGAGGTCGAAGTCGGCCTTGCCGAGGAGCTTCGGCCCTCCGAAGATGCCGGCCGCCCGGGCCTCCTCGATGGCCTTCTCGAGGCTGCGGGCCTGCTTGGCGAACTCGCCGCGGATGTAGATGTAGGCGAGGTGGATGTCGAGGGCGAAGCAGGCGATGGAGATGCCCTCGAGGAGCAGGTGCGGGTCGTACTCGCAGATGTACCGGTCCTTGAAGGTCCCGGGCTCCGACTCGTCGGCGTTGATGCAGAGGTAGCGGGGGCGGACGTCCTTGGGCAGGAAGGTCCACTTGAGGCCGGTGGGGAAGCCGGCGCCGCCGCGACCCCGCAGGTTCGAGGCCTTCACCTCGTCGACGATGGCGGCCGGCGCCATGCCGATGGCCTTCTCGAGGCCCCTGTAACCGCCGTCGGCGCGGTAGCCGTCGATGGACGGGTCGTTCTTGGGCCAGCGCCTCGTGAGGATCAGGGTCTCGCTCACTTCAGGCCTCCCAGGATGCGCTCGACCGACTGGGGGGTGAGGCTCTCGTGCATCTCCTCGTCGACCAGCATGGCCGGCGCGGTCCCGCACGAGCCCAGGCACTCGACCTGGCGCAGCGTGATCCGTCCGTCCTTGGTGGTTCCGCCGTTGTCGACGTCGAGCGACTTCCGGAGGTGGTCGAAGAGGTCGTACCCGCCGGCCAGCGAGCAGGAGACGTTGGTGCACACCTCGACCACGTGACGGCCCACCGGACGCGTGTGGTACATCACGTAGAAGGTGGCGACCTCCTCCGCCCGGGTCACCGCCGCTCCCAGCCGGTTGGCGACGAGCTTCTGCGCCGCAGGCGAGAGCCAGTCGAAGATCTCCTGCGCCCGGCGCAGGGCGGCGAGCATCGCCGCTTCCTTGTGATCGGTCGGGTACCGCTTCAGGATCTCGGGCAGCGCGGCGTCGAACCGGGCCACCTTCTCCTTCGGCAGATCCGCGATCTCCTGCGGCCCGCGCTCCGCGGTCGACTCGTCGTGATGGGACATAAGGGTCGGAGATGCCTCGAAAAAAGTCCTCGCAGGCTACGGATCGGGTCTGGGGTTGTCAAGGAAGATCCGGGTCGGCTCGGAGGCCCGGAAAAGCGCGAGGGCCCGCCGGATCGTGTCCGGCAGGCCCCCTGGAACGACGACGGCGATCGTTACTTGCTCTTCTTGTTGAAGGCGTCCTTGAGACCCTTCGCCGGGGCGATCTTGACCACCGTCTTGGCGGCGATCTTGATGGCCTCGCCCGTCGCCGGGTTGCGGCCCATGCGCGCCTTGCGCGCCTGGAGCTTCACGGCCCCGAGACCGCCCAGCGGAATCTTGCCGGCGGACTTGAGGCTCTTCATCACGACTTCCTCGACCGCCGTGAACACGGCCTTGGCCTGGGCCTTCGAGATCCCGGCCTTCTCGGCAACGGCGGTGAAGAACTGAGCCTGCGTCATGCTCATGTGCGACCCTCCTTGGGGCACCGCCGGGAAACCGCCGCAAAACCGCGCCGGGCCGGCGAAACGTGGGATCCGGATATCGCTTTCGGATCCCCGAGTCAACTGGGGACTGTCTGATTTTGCCCGTCAAATGGGCCTGATCCGTCGATCCACCCTCCGAGAAGATCAAAAAAGCCCCAGGAACAGGCCCTTTTAGGGGGTCACGGGCGCCAGAATGCCCACAGGATCTCCCAGGCGATGAGGGCGATGATGGTGAGCTCGAGCAGCTCGGCGCGGCGCGTGTCGGCGCCGTCGGAGAGGACGCGGTTCACCTCCGCCAGCATCCTGTGCTTGCGCAGCACCGACTCCTGCCAGGCCGGCAGGCGGAAGCGGCGCAGGGCCGCCTGGTAGAGCCGCGCCAGGTAGAAGTCGCCCACGATCTTCACCGCGTTCCCCACGCGGTCCACCATCTCCGACATGTCGACGAGCAGCGCGGCGGTCCGGCGCATCAGGCGGCTGTAACGCCGGGTGAACAGGCCGGCGTTGCCGGCGCGCTCCACCTCCCCGCGGATCCCGGCCAGCTCCCGGTCGAGGAAGGCGTCGTACCAGCGCAGCTCGAGCAGCTGCGCGGTGGCCAGCTCGAGCAGGTCGGGGACGTCGGTGGAGCCGGTGGGCTCGTGGACGAAGGCGCTGTTCCAGTCGACCACGGCGAGATCGGTCTCGAGGTAGGCGAAGCGGTGCTTCAGGACGTCGGCGCGTTCCCCGGCGGAGAGCGGCACGGGGTCGGTCTCGCCGAGGAGCAGCCGGTCGAGCGGGGCCCTCTCGAGGAGCTCGTTCCCGGTGACGCGCCGGTCGAAGGCGCGCACGAAGAAGACGGTGTAGGTCTCGATGCCTTCCCACTTGTGCGGCCGGAGCAGCGCCGGGGCGAGCGCAGCCGAGAGGTCGCCGGCGATCGTCCGCGCGACCTCGTCCAGCTCGGAGGTGGGGCTCTCGAGCAGCGCCTCGGCGAGCGGCACGAGCTCCTCCAGGGTGGTGCCCGGGACCACCGGCAGCTCGAAGAGGAAGCTCGCCACCCCGTAGTCGAAGAGGCTCGCCTGCACCTCCACCCGCCTCGACACCCCTGCGATGCGAACGTCGCGGGAGGCGAGCCCGAGCCGGAGCGGCGGGTGGGCGATCTCGATGGCGGAGCGCGGGCTCGCGAGGCGCACGCGAGACTTGGGAGCCGAGGCGAGCGCCTCCGCGCCGGGCAGGTCGATCCCGTCGGCGACGTCGAGGATCCGGTAGATCCGGACCGACCCTTCCTGCACGCAGAGAGGCTTGGGCTGCACGCCGGGATGGTAGCGCGGAACGGGACCCAGGGATCCGGCTCAGACGGAGCGCGGAGGAGGAGCCCGCCCCCGGCGGAGCGTCAGCTCGACCACCGCCACGCCCCAGATCACGGCGACCATCAGCCCCTTGAGGGCGTACGGGTGGATGTAGCGGTCCCGGATGCTCCCCGGGACGAGGTCGGAGTAGGTGACCGACACGAGCAGGAAGGCCAGCCAGAGCAGGACCCGGTGCGCCGGCGTCCCCTCCTGCGAGAAGTACCAGAGGCCGATCCCGGCCATGGCGATGACGAAGGTGGGCGACTCGCTGAGGTGGTTGAAGGCGATCATCCACATGAGGATCGCGCCCAGGAAGGCGGCGCGGAACGGGAGCCGGGAGAAGGCCCTCGTGTTGGTGAGCGGAAGCAGCATCAAGAGGCCCCCGGCAGCGGGCAGCACCCCTCGCGGCGGCTGGAGGCCGAACCAGGACTGGAGGATCCCGGCCAGGGAGAGCCCGATCCCGGCGGCGTGGGTGCTCGTGGTGTGGAGGCGCCACCAGTTGGCGTACTGCCAGGCGAGCTGATCCGGGGAGACGAAGAGGAGCGGGAGCGCCGCCAGCGCGACCATCCAGGCCGCGGTCCACAGGACGAGCCGCACGCGCTCCGGGTAGAGGAGGAAGAGGAGCCCGGCCGCCAGCGGGAAGAGCTTCACGTAGCCGGCCAGGGTGAGGAAGAGCGCGGCCGCCCAGGCTCGCTTCCGCTCCGCCATGGCCAGGGTTAGGAGGAGGAGCCCGACGATGGCCGGGTTCGTCTGCGAGCTCTGGGCCGAACCGATGAACTCCGGGAGGATGAACCAGACCAGGAGCGCCCGGGCCCGCGCGTCGAGCCCGGGGG
>DAIEMM010000011.1 GCA_027349605.1 Anaeromyxobacteraceae bacterium | reverse complement strand
CGGCACGCGCGCGATGCCGAAGTCGGTGAGCTTCACCTCGCCCTCGAAGGAGACGAGGATGTTGTGCGGGCTCACGTCGCGGTGGACGAGGCCCGCCACGCCGCCCTCGGCGACCGGCCGGTGGGCGTAGGCGAGCGCGCGCGCAACCTGCCCGGCCACGTGCACCGCCCGTGAAAGTCCGAACCGGACGTTCATCTCCCGGCAGCGGTCGAGCACCTCGCGCAAGCTCTTCGAGTGCACCAGCTCCATCGCGATGACGTAGCGCCCCTCGATGAAGTCGAGGTCGAAGACGTGGACGATGTTTGCGTGGTGGAGGCTCCCGGCGAGGCGGGCCTCCTGGAGGAACATCCTGACCATCTCGTCGTCGTAGCCCCGGTCGGCGCGGACGAGCTTCACGGCCACCTGCTTCACGAACCCGGCGGGGCCGGCCACCTCCGCACGCCACACCTCGGCCATCCCACCGGACGCGATGGGCTCGATGAGGAGGTACTTTCCGAGCCTTCGCACGGGGGCGGGATTCTAGGCGACCCCGGCGCCCGGGCGCGAGAGGCCACGGAGACCCGTGGAGCCGGGTCCCGCGGCACCCGTGCCGAGCTCCCTGCGAGCAGCGGAGTTCCAGGCGAAGGTCACCGAGCTGACCGCAGCGGGGACGCCGGACTCCCCCACTTGAAGTACGATCCCCTCCTGCGCGACCTTCGAGGCGACCCGCGCCACGACGCGCTGCTCCGGAAGCTGAACCTGCCGGTGGATTGACGAGGGAGATCTCCATGCCCGGTGTCCCGATGTCCGCAGCCATCTCCGGCCTCACCTGCAAGCTCACCCACGGCCCGTCGGGCTCGACCCTCCAGACGGTCCCGCCCCGGGACAACGGCGGGGACGGCTCGAGCTTCTCGCCGACCGACATGGTCGGTGCCGCCCTCATGGCCTGCGCGCTCAGCACCATGGCCCTCGTGGCCCAGCGCGAGGGGCTCTCCTGGGGCGACGCCCGCGCCAGCGTGGAGAAGATCATGACGCCTCCGCCCCGGCGCATCGGGGAGCTCGTCCTGGTCTTCGACATGCCGCGCGAGGTTCGCCCCGAGCACCGCGCCCGCCTGGAGGAGATCGCCCGCACCTGCCCGGTGCTCCGCAGCCTCCACCCGGACGTGAAGGTGCCGATCGCGTTCCGCTACCCGGCGGGGTGAGCGGCGCCCGCCGCGACGGCCCGAGCGTTGCGCGGCTCTCCGACCTGCACGTCGGGTCGCTGACCCCGGCCGAGCGCATCCGCGCCGCCATCGCATGGTCCACGCCTCGGACCGTCGGGCAGATGGGGCGTGGGGTCGACACGATTCTCGCGATTTCACGCTCCGGAGATCGAGGTGCCCGTGGAAGGCGCTTCCCGCAGCGGCATTTCGCCCCTGAGCGACGCACGGCGCGTCGGGCGAGGTTCGGAGATCTCCGGCTGCGAAATCGCCTCGGCGGCGAGATCTGCGCGTTCCAGGAGGTCGCGAAAACGGGTGAGAGAGTGGTGGCATGAACGCTCTTGCCTCCCTCGACGCCCGTTCCTTTCACGCCCACCTCGCCGGCCTCCTCCGAGCGGAGTTCTTGGCGCAGGGTGCCTTTCTCCTCGGACTCGCGGAGTTCGACCGCCGCAGGTCGTACCGGGACCTGGGATACGCATCGCTCTTCGACTACCTCCACAGGGGACTGAAGCTCTCCCGGGGTGCCGCCCACCACCGGCGCGCCGCGGCCTGGCTGCTGCAGCGGTTCCCGGAAGTGCTGGACCCGATCGAGGACGGAAGGCTCTGCTTCACCACCGCGTCGATCCTGGCGACTGTGATGACCGAGGAGAACTGGGCGGAGGTCCTGCCCAGGTTCTACGGACTCTCGAAGCAGGAGGCCCTGGAGGTGGCGGCGGAGCTCAGGCCGCGAAAGGCGGTACCGGAAAGGACGGTGGTGACGCGAGTGGAGCCGGTTGCCCGGGTCGAGCCGGTCGATCGGGTGGAGCCGGTCGAGCAGGCAGCATCCTGGACAGACGCTCGCCAAAAAGTTCACCTGGGTGAACGCGACGCGCCCCGGCCGGTGGTCGTCCCGATGACGGCCACGGAGAGCCGCCTCCACATCACCGTCTCCCGCGA
>DAIEMM010000004.1 GCA_027349605.1 Anaeromyxobacteraceae bacterium | reverse complement strand
GGCGCAGCGGATCTCCTCGGAGAAGGCCATCGAGGCCGCCCTCCAGAAGAGCCCGAAGTGCGCCCCCGGCTGGCTCTTCCTTGGCCGCATGGCCAAGATCACCTGCGACTTCGCCGCGGCCGAGCGCGCCTGGAAGCGCGGCCTCGAAAAGGTGGCCGATCCCGAGCTGGAGCGCGAGCTCCGGTTCCTCAAGAGGTGAACGTGCCCGACTCCATCAGTCCCAAGAAGCGCTCGCTCATGCCCTCGTCCCCGCTGCGCCGCGCCCTCCGTGCGGCCGGCCACCATCTCTCCCCGGTGGTCCAGGTCGGAAAGGAGGGGGTGACCGAGGCCGTGCTGGCCCAGATCGACCAGGCGCTCCTCGACCACGAGCTCATCAAGGTGAAGGCCGGGACCGAGACGCCGGAGGACCGGTTCGCGACCGCCGAGGCGCTCGCCGCGGGGGTGGAGGGGGCGCACCTCGCCCAGATCCTGGGGCGGACCCTGCTGCTCTACCGGCGCCACCCCGAGAAGCCCCGGTTCGAGCCCAAGCCCGCCGCGCCGAAGGCCGCGCGTCCCGCGCGCAGCACCCGCCCCGAACGCAGCACTCGTCCCGAGATGCGCAGCCGCCCCGAACGAAGTAGCCGCCCCGAACGTGCGAGCCGCACCGGCCGTCCCGAACGCACCGGCCGTCCCGAACGCACCGGCCGTACCGAACGCGTCAGCCGCACCGATCGCCCCACCCGCACCGATCGCACGACCCGCACCGATCGCACGACCCGCACCGATCGCACGACCCGCAGCGACCGGCGCCCCCGCACCGACCGCCGCCCCCGCACCGAGCGTACGAACCGCACCGAGCGTACGAACCGCACCCCCCGCTCCCCCCGCCCGCCCCCCCGCCGCCGGTAGCCATCCCCCCGCGACCCGCCAGCGGCAGGCGAAGCAGTGCGTCGCCGAGAGAGGCGCCCGAGGAGGGAGCAGCGCAGGCGTAGCAGAGCTACGTCGAGCAGCGCACCGACGAGGCCGCCTCTCGCAGGCCGCAATGCTTCGCCGGCTTCAGTGCAGGCTGCCGTCCCGCTCCCGGGAATACCTCGGCGCGTCGTTCTGCTCGAAGTACCGGCGCGCCTCCTCGAGGTCCTCCTCGTCGGCGATGCCCTTCTCGAGCAGGACCGTCTCGGCCACGTCGATGCGCAGCGCGCTGCGGGAGGCCTCGGTCTCCACCGCTTCCAGGCGGGCGGCCATGCCGCGCACCTGCTCGGCCATCCCCGCCGCCTCGGCGCCGCGCAGCCGCCAGGAGCGAAGCGCCACCACCGCCAGGGTCACCGGTACCGCGAAGAGGACGCCGAGAGCGAAGGGGAGCATGGACCCTCGCATCCTACGGCTCCCATCCGGGGGCGACAAGCACCATGGAAGGACGACGAGGGGACCTTGTCGGGACCGGTCCGGGGAGATATCGATGGGGCGTGGCCTCCCGCCCCCAGATGACACTGGCCGTGAAGCGCCTGATCCGGGACCTGGCCGCGCGGCTGCCCGAGCTCTCCCACGTCAAGCCGGCCCGCATCCTGGTGGTGGCCGGTGAGGCGCGCCGGGCCTCGCGGGCCACCATCCGTCCGGCCCACTTCGGCGAGACGCGGGCCCGCGGCGGCCGGGGAGGCCTGCGCAAGCCCCTCATCCGCATCGCCGGCAGGAAGATCCTCTACGTCATCACGCTCCGGCCGCTCTGGTTCCGGGCCTCCACGCCCGAGCAGCGGGTCTCCACGATCCTCCACGAGATCTGGCACGCCAGCGAGCGCTTCGACGGGACGCTCCACCGGGGACGGGTCCACAGCCGCCTGCCCCGGGCCCGCTACGAGCGGCGCATCCGCGCCCTGCGCGACAGGTACCTCGAGGACGCTCCCGCCGAGATCCTCGCGCCATTCACCTACAGTGGAATCTGCCTGGCCCGCATGTGGCTGGAGCGCCCGGCCGGGTTCTACCGGGTGGGGGAGTACGGCGGCCGCCGCACCTACACCGAGAAGCAGCTCTTCCTCGGGCTCGTCCGGATGAAGACCGCCATCCCCGGACGGCCGCTTGCCCGGCGACGCCCCGGGCGATAGAGGACGGGGAAGCATCCAGACGGAGGTCGTCCACGTGAAGGTCGCCATCCTCACCGGGGGAGGAGATTGCCCGGGCTTGAACGCGGTCATCCGCGCCGTGGTCCGCCGGGGCGAGCAGCACGGCTTCGAGTTCACCGGCGTGCGCGACGGGTGGAAGGGCCTCCTCGAGGACGACCACTTCCGGGTCACCCGCCAGAACACCTCGGGCATCCTCCAGCTGGGAGGGACCATCCTCGGCACCTCCCGGACCAATCCCTTCAAGCGTCCCGACGGACCGAAGATCGTCATGGACGCGCTGGCCCGCCACCACATCGGCGCGGTGGTGGCCATCGGCGGGGAGGACACGCTCGGCGTGGCCGCCCGCTTCCACGGGCTGGGCATGAACGTGGTGGGGGTTCCGAAGACCATCGACAACGACCTCTCCGGAACCGACTACACCTTCGGCTTCGACACCGCCGTCACCATCGCCACCGAGGCCATCGACCGGCTCCATTCCACGGCCGAGGCCCACAGCCGCGTCATCGTCTGCGAGGTGATGGGGCGCCATGCCGGCCACATCGCGCTCCACTCCGGCATCGCCGGCGGCGCGGACGTGATCCTCGTTCCCGAGCGCCCCATCGACCTGCAGGACGTGGTGCGCCACATCCGGGCCCGGCAGAAGCGGGGGCGCCACTTCTCCATCGTGGTGGTGGCCGAGGGGGCCAAGATGGCCCGCAGCAAGGAGACCACGGTCTCCGACGTGCTCGACGAGTTCGGACACGTGCGCCTCGGCGGCATCGGCGCCTATCTGGCGAAGGAGATCGAGCGGGAGACCGGCTTCGAGGCCCGGGTCACGGTCCTCGGCCACATCCAGCGCGGGGGCACCCCCACGGCCCGCGACCGGGTGCTCGCCACCCGCTACGGGGTCTTCGCCTGCGACCTCGTGAAGGAGGGGCGGTTCGGGCTCATGGCGGCGTTGCGGGGCGACGACATCGTCCCGGTCCCGCTCGCCGACGCCACGAAGGAGCTGCACCTCATCGACCCCGCCCTGTTCTAGATCGCCGAGGTGTTCTTCGGTTGACGGGGTCACCTTGACGATCCGCCACCACGTCATCCTGCCGGAAGGCACGGCCGGCCGGCTCGACCGCGCCGTCGCCGACGCCATGGAGGTCGGCCGGGCCCCGGTCAAGCGCGCCTTCCTCCAGGGGCGGGTGCGCGTCGGTGGCCGCCGGGTGCGCGCCAGCGACCCGGCCCAGGGTGGGATGGTCGTCGAGCTCGAGCTGGAGGCGCCCGCCGGCGCTCCCGTACCCGATTCCGGGGATCCCCTGCGCGTGCTGGCCGGATCGCATCGCTGGCTGGTGGCCGACAAGCCCGCCGGCGTCGCCACCCATCCCCTGCGAGACGGGGAGCGCGGAACGCTCGCCAACGCCGTCGCCGTCGACTACCCCGAGTGTGCGGACGCCTCCAACGACCCGCGGGAGGGGGGCGCCGTCCACCGCCTCGACGCCGACACCAGCGGCTGCGTGCTCTTCGCCCGGGACCGCGAGGCCTGGGAGGAACTGCGGCGCCAGCTCACCGCCCGCACGGTGGAGAAGGTCTACCTGGCGCTGGTGGCCGGGCGGGTCTCGTCCGGCGGCGCCTGCTCGGTTCCGCTCTCCCAGCGTGCAGGCCGCTCGGTGCCGGTGCCCGACCTCCGTCCCGGCGACCGGCTCCCGTCGCGGGCCGGCGCGCCACGACCGGCCGAGACCCGATGGGAGGTCGCGCACGCCTTCCCGCACCACACGCTGCTGGAGGTGCGCATCCCCACCGGCGCCATGCACCAGATCCGGGCCCACATGGCCTACCTGGGGCATCCCGTGGCGGGCGACGTCGACTACGGAGGGGCGGCCAGCGCGCTGCCCGGGCTCGGGCGCCACTTCCTCCACGCATGGAAGC
Organism: Anaeromyxobacteraceae bacterium; assembly: GCA_027349605.1. Lineage (GTDB taxonomy): Bacteria > Myxococcota > Myxococcia > Myxococcales > Anaeromyxobacteraceae > CAIOAK01. The sequence continues at coordinate 4,195 of DAIEMM010000004.1, read as the reverse complement.
TCGCCTTCGAGCGCCCGGAGGGGGGGCGCGTCGAGGTCCAGAGCCCGCTGCCGCCGGAGCTGGCGGCGGCGCTCGAGCGGCTCGAGGGCGACGCCGGGTAGCCCTACTGCGGAGGAGTCGGGGGAGCCTCGGCCGGGGTACCCTCGACGGATTCCACGATCATGGGCGGGTCGGTCATCATCCCGATGGTGTTCACGCCGGCCTTGTGGGCCTCGTCGAGGACCGTCACGGCGAACTCGTAGCGGGTGCCGTCCTGGGCGTTGAAGAAGAGCACCTTGGAGAGGTGGCCCTCGTAGACCGGCCTGAGCTTCGCCATCGCGTCCGGGACCGACATCTCCGTCTTGTTGAGGAGGACCCGGCCGTTCTTGAGCGCGGTGAGGACGATCTGGTCCGGCGGGACCGCGTCGGGCGGCACGATCTGGGTGTCGGGGGGCTCGAACTCCGGCACGCGCATGTACATCTGCTTCTCGGCGAGCGGGGTGAGCACCATGAAGATGATGAGCATCACCAGCACCACGTCGATGAGCGGCGTGACGTTGATGTCGGTCATCGGCGTCTTGGAACCTAGCGCCATCGACATGGCTACTTCGCTCCCTTCACGTCGGACTCGTCCTTGAGCTGGGTGGCCGCGAGCGACACGCCCATGATGCGCGTCTTGGTGACCTCGAGGATGGCCTCGCGGATCACCTTGTAGTCGGCGTCCCGGTCCCCCTTGAACATGATGGGGGCTCCGGGGAGCTTCTGCATGGCGGCCTCGAGGGCGGGCGCGAGCTGGTCCTTCTTGACCTCCTCCTTCTCGACGTAGGTCTTCCCGTCGCGGGTCACCGAGAGGATGATGGGATCACCGCCGCTCTTCAGCTCGCTCACCAGCTTGGCGTCGGGCAGGGTCACCGCCTTGCCGCGCTGGAGCATGGGCGTGATCACCATGAAGATGATGAGGAGCACCAGCACCACGTCGACGAGCGGCGTGACGTTGATGTCGCTCTTGACGCCCTTGCTGCCTACGTCCATCGACATGACGGAGTTCCCTCGGCGGGCCGGGCCGGCCTACCGGCCTTCCTTGATCATGAAGTCGACGAGCTCGGTGGTGGAGTCGTTGACGTCGACCTGGATCTCCTCCACCCGGTTGGTGAAGTAGTTGAAGAACATCACGGCCGGGATGGCGACGAGCAGGCCGAAGGCGGTGGTCACGAGCGCCTCGGCGATGCCGGCCGAGACCGACCCGAGGCCGCCGGAGCCGGTGGCGGCCATGGCTTGGAAGGCGGTGATGATGCCGGCCACCGTGCCGAGCAGGCCGACGAAGGGGGCGGTCGAGCCGATGGTGGCGAGCGAGCCCAGGCCGCGGCGCATGTCGGTGATGGTGCGCAGCGTGCTGCGGTCGATGGCGCGATTCACCGCGGCCACGATGTCGAACTCGCCGATCTCGTGCTTGCCGCCGTCCTTGCCGTGGGACTCGATGCCTTGCCGGTACTCCTCGAGGGCCAGGCCGAGCACCTTGGGCAGGTAGCCCTTGGCGAACTCCTTGGTGTGGGCCAGCTCCACCGCCTCCTTGAACTTGCCGGCCGGGAGCAGCGTGGCGAGCTCGGCGGCGTACTTGCGCGAGGCGGCTCCGGAGCGCGAGTAGGTCACGATGCGCTCCACGGCGACGGCCAGGGACCACACGCTCATGATGGCGAGCACGACCGCGATGAGCTTCGCGAACGGGCCCATGCTGCGCCACATGTTCAGGAGGTCGAAGGACATCACGGGCTCGGCGGCGAGCACCATCTGGTTGACGACGTCGATCACGGGAAGGGACATCTGGCGGTTCTCCTGGCGTGTGGCGAAAGCGGAAGTGCCCTACTGCATCTTGACGGGCATGATGACGTAGATCGCGACGGGCTTGCCCTGCGCGTCGGTACCGGGCTTCCAGGTGCAGTTGGCTACGGCGTTTCGGATGGCGTCGGCGATGCGGTGGTCCGGGACCTGGCCCATGACCGTGAAGGCGCCGACCGCGCCGTTGGGGTACACGGCGAACTTCACGGTGACGGCCTGGACGAAGCCCGCGAGCGCGGGCGGGAGGCGGAAGCTCTCGCGGAAGCAGTTCTTGTCGGCCATCTCGGGGGCCTTGAAGCCGGCGCCCATGTAACGGGGAGCCTCCTCGTAGCCGCCGCCCTGGGACACCTGGCCGCCCACGACGCCGCCTACCACGCCGCCCTCGACGCCCTCGCCGGAGTCGTCGCCGTAGTCTTCCTCCGGCTCGTTCGGATCGGGCGGCTTGATCTCGGCCTCCACGTCCTTGGGCTGGATCATCGCCATGGGCGGGGCCTTCTTCGACTCGACCTTCGGCCGGTCGCTCGGCGGCTTCTTGCGCGCCGGCGGCGGGGGAGGGGGAGGCGGCGGCTTCGGGGGCGCGGCGCGGACGAACTTCACGTCCACCACCGGCTCGGACTTCACCGCGGCCCGGATCCGCTCGCCCGCCACGATGAGGAAGGCGACGAACAGGATCTGGACGACCGTGGAGCCGGCCAGGAAAGCACTGCGCCGGGCGACGCGCTTGCCGCCCTCTGTCTTTGTGACTTCGTCGAACACGCCGGGGCCTCTTTTGACGTGAGAATCAGCCCGGAAGGGGAAGGGGAAGACCGGCGGCTTTTAGCGGCCATTTCAACTCTTGTCAACCGCTACTCACCGCCCGCCAGACTGCTCCGTTCGCGCCCCTTCCGCTGGGGACTTCGCTGGTTCGACGCCGGCGAGAAAACACCCGGCCGCTCCGTCGTCATCCCCGCTCGCGCGCCGGGTGCGGCCACCGGTGCGGGATCGGGCTCCAGTCCCGCATTTCGGAGCGGCGAGGCCCGGTGACGCACCGGGCAAGTATGGATGGCGGCCGCAGCCCGCGCCTGGAAACAGGCGCAAGGTCGTTGACATTCCCCAACCCGGTGCGTAGAAATCGCACACTTCGGCCATCCCGCAACGCTGGGTTGCGGGACCGTTTCAGGGCGGCCTCAAAGGGTTTCTAAAAAAAGGTCTCGAGCTGGCTCCACCGTCTGGCTTCAGCTTCTCGCATCTCTCCTAGGGAGGAAGTCATGAGGAAGAAGTTGCTGCGCCTCCTGTGGGTGGCACCCGTCGCGATGCTTCTCTTCGCCGGGTCTGCCGCCGCACAGTCCACTGGTACCATCGTCGGTGTGGTGAACGACGCCGCCACGGGCAAGCCCGTCGCCGGCGCCCTCGTCATCGCCACCTCCAAGTCCCTCCAGGGTGAGCAGACGGCGGTCACGGACGCCCGGGGTGGCTACACCATCTCGGCGCTGCCTGCCGGTGTCTACAAGCTCTCCGCCCAGCTGCAGGGCTACAAGCCTGCCGAGCGCACGGACATCAACCTCCGCGTCGACTACACCCTGCGCGCCAACATCGCCATGGTCCCGGAGTCGGTGCAGATGGAGGAGCAGGTCGTCAGGACCGGCACGGCACCCGCGGTGAACGTCGGATCGGCCGAGGCCGGCACCATCGTGTCGAAGGAGTTCCTCGCCAGCGTGCCGACGACCCGCACCTTCGAGCAGGTCGCCACCATCGCCGCCACGGCGCAGAACGACGGCATCGGCGTGAGCTTCGCCGGCGGCACCTCGCCCGAGAACAACTACATCATCGACGGCCTCCGCGTGTCCGACCCGGGCTTCGGCACCCTCGGCACCAACCTGCTCACCAACTTCATCGACCAGATCGACGTGAAGGTCGGCTCCTTCATGCCCGAGTACGGGTACTCGTCGGCCGGCATCATCAACAGCGTCACCAAGTCGGGCGGCAACGAGTTCCACGGCTCGATCTGGGGCAACCTGACGCCGGGCCTCTTCACGCCGTCCACCCCGGGCACACAGAGCGCCTACGCCCTGGCCAGCCAGTCCACCCCCTACAAGGGCAGCTACAACGCCGACTTCGGCGTCGAGGTGGGCGGCCCCATCGTGAAGGACAAGCTCTGGTTCTACGCCGGCTTCGCGCCCCAGCTCCAGTACGCCGCCCGGCAGCGCTACTACCAGCAGCGCCTCCCCTGCACGACGGGCCAGCCCTGCAGCGACGACGGCTTCCTGCTCGACCAGTACGGCAACTACGTGATGAAGCCGATCGCCGGGACCGAGTCGACCTACGGCGCCGGCCAGGATCGCTACTTCGCCATCGCCAAGCTGACCTGGCTGATCAACGAGAACCACAACGTCTTCGCGTC
>DAIEMM010000032.1 GCA_027349605.1 Anaeromyxobacteraceae bacterium | reverse complement strand
GAGCACGGTCTCCGGGGTGTTGATGTACTTGGCGCCCTTCTCGTCGCCCATGGCGCGGGCGCCGAAGCCGATGACGGTCCCGTCGATGGCCACGATGGGGAACATGAGCCGGCCCCGGAAGCGGTCGTAACCGCCCCGGTCGCTCTCGACGCGCAGGCCGGCCCGCTCGATGGAGGCCAGCGAGATCTCCTTCGGGGCCAGGCGCGGGGGCAGGTCGTTCCACTCCGCGGCCGCCAGTCCCAGTCGGAAGCGGCGCGACTCCTCCTCGGAGATGCCGCGCGAGGCCAGGTAGGACCGGCCGGGCTCGCCATGCGGGCTCCACAGGCGCGCCTGCCAGTAGCGGGCGGCCGCGTCGCACGCCGCGAGGGCCTCGGCGCGCTCCTTGCGCTTCCGGCGGGCCTCGACGGTGTCCTCGACGGTCTCTTCGGGGATCTCGACGCCGACCTCGGCGGCCAAGGACCTCACCACCTCAGGGAACTCCTTTCCCTCGAGCTTCTGCAGGAACCTGAAGACGTCGCCGTACTCGCCGCAGCCGTAGCACTTGAAGTGCTTGTCCTCCGGGTAGACGTGAAAGCTCGGCGTCCGCTCCCCGTGGAACGGGCAGCAGCCCTTCCACGTCCTCCCGGACTTCTGGAGCTCGACGTGGCGACCGATGACCGCCACCACGTCCGTCCGGTTCCGGATCTCCTCGATGATGGAATCCGGGATCATCCGCGCCGGTCGCGCTCCGCCGGGGGCGTCAGCGCCCCGCCAGGCGTTGCTTGACGAGCTCGCTCACCACCTTGCCGTCGGCGCGCCCCTGCACCTCGGGCAGGAGCGCCTTCATGACCGCCCCCATGTCCTTCGGCCCCTGCGCCCCCACCTTGGCGATGGCCTCGACCACCTTGGCCTCGACCTCGGCCGGGGTGAGCTGCTGGGGCAGGAACTCCTGGAGGATCTTGATCTCGGCCTCTTCCTTGTCGGCCAGGTCCGCACGGTTGCCGGCCCGGTACTGCTCCACCGAGTCGCGCCGCCGCTTGATCTCGGTGGCCATCACGCCCAGGATTCCCGCGTCGTCGAGCGGCTTCATGAGCTCGATCTCGCGGTACTTGACGGCGCTCTTCAGCGCACGGACCGTGTTCATGCGCAGGGAGTCCTTGGCCCGCATGGCGGACTTCAGGTCCTCGTCGAGCTTCTCTCGGAGCGCCATGGTCACTCTCCCGGGCGCGGCCGCTAGTAGGACTTGCGGCTCTTCTTCAGGGCGCGCTTCTTGGCGGCGAGCGCCTTCTTCTTCCGCTTCACGCTGGGCTTCTCGTAGTGCTCGCGCTTGCGGACCTCGGAGAGGATCCCGGCCTTCTCGCAAGCCTTCTTGAAACGCTTCATGGCGTTCTCGAAGGACTCGCCCTCCTTGACTCGGACTCCCGTCATGCACACCTCGAGCGGTACGGCTGGAAATGGGGTTCTGAAAGACGTGGAGCCGGGCGGCGACCCACCCGGCTCGGACGATGGCTGAATGCGCTCGTTTAGGGGGAAAACCCCAGAGTGTCAAGGGACTTTCGCTGCCCGGGGCGCCTGGAGGTGGCGCTTCTCCAGCACCGCGTAGACCTCGGTGGGGGTCACGTCGGCCGAGGCCAGCACCACGAACAGGTGGTAGATCAGGTCGGCCGCCTCGTGGGCCAGGTGGTCCTTCGAGTCCTGGCCCGCCAGCAGCGCCTGGTGGGCCTCGTTCACCTCGTGGGCCTCCTCGGCCACCTTCTTGCGGGCCCTGGACGGGTTGGCGAGGAGCTCGCGGGTGTAGCTCCTCTCCGGGCCGGCGTCGGCCTTGCGGGATTCGATGGTCGCCCAGAGCTGGGCCAGGAATTGCTCGTTCGCCATGGTTCCTCCAGGCGCCCTCATGGCGCGGGGTCGAAGCAGCTCCGTTTCCCCTCGTGGCAGGCGGGCCCGGTCTGCCGGACCCGGTAGAGCACGGTGTCGCCGTCGCAGTCGGTCCGCACCTCGACCACCTCCTGCACGTGGCCGCTCGAGTCCCCCTTGCGCCACAGCTCCTTGCGGCTGCGCGACCAGTAGTGGGCGAACCCGGTGCGCCCGGTGGCCTCCAGGGCCTCGAGGCTGGCCCAGGCCAGCATGAGCACGGTGCCGTCGAGCTCCTGCGCGATGACCGGCACCAGGCCGCGCTCGTCGAAGCGGATCCGGGAGAGGGGGACCTCGACGCTCACGGCCGCACCTCGATCCCGCGCCCCGCCAGGAAGCGCTTCGCCTCCCCCACCGTGTACTGGCCGTCGTGGAAGATCGAGGCGGCCAGCGCCGCGTCGGCGAAGCGGAGCCCCTCGGCCAGGTGGTCGAGACTGCCCACGCCGCCCGACGCGATGACCGGGACGTCCACCGCGGCGCAGACCCGCTCGAGGAGCTCCAGGTCGTAGCCGGCGCGCGTGCCGTCACGGTCCATGCTGGTGAGGAGGATCTCCCCGGCGCCCCGCCGCGCCACCTCGCGCACCCAGGCGATGCCCTCGCGGCCGGTGGGCCTCGACCCTCCCGCCACGTGCACCTCCCACTCGGTGGGGCTCCGCCCGGCGCGCCGCTTCACGTCCACCGCCACCACCAGCGCCTGCGCCCCGGCGACGGCCGAGAGGCGGTCGACCAGGTCCGGCTCGGCCACCGCGGACGAGTTCACGCTCACCTTGTCGGCTCCGGCGCGGAGCAGCGCCACGAAATCCTCCTCGGATCGCACCCCGCCGCCCACGGTGAGCGGGGCGAAGACGCGTGCCGCCGTGCGGGAGACCAGCTCGAGGAGCGTTCCCCGGTTCTCCAGGGTGGCCGCGATGTCGAGGTAGGTGATCTCGTCGGCCCCCTGCGCGTCGTAGCGGG
>DAIEMM010000484.1 GCA_027349605.1 Anaeromyxobacteraceae bacterium | reverse complement strand
CGCGCAGCTCTTCCTGCTGCTGCGGTGCCTGCGGGTAGCGGTTCCCCGAGTATTCCCTCTGGTACACCGGCAGGGGCGCCGGCCTCGGCGCCTGCGCGCGGTCCCACCGGTCCCAGCCGCCGCGCTCCCGCTCCCATTCGTGGCCCCAGTGCTCGCCCCAGCGAGGCGGGCCTTCGGGCTGCCATCCGCGGAAGTACACCGGCGGATGCCGGTAGTACCTCACCGGGACGCGGAGGATGAACACGGGCACGTACTGCGGCGAGACCAGCGCCCAGGGCCCGTTGTACCAGTCGCTCGCGTACCAGTTGTCACCCTGGTAGACCCAGTACAGACCGTCGTAGAAGAAGTAGTTCGAGCCTGCACTCGGGTCGTAGTACACGGGGTAGCCCGGCACCTGGACCAGCTGCGGGTAGACCGGCTGGTTGATCCCGATGTTGATGCCCGGAAGGCCGATCTGGATGCTGACCTGGGCCGAGGCGGGGGACAGCGGGAGCAGCAAGAGGCTCATCACGACGATCAGGGTGCGCATGCTTCCGGTACCCTGCATGGACCGGGCCCGGGGCCGGACCGTGCAAGGTGCCGCCGTCACAGGGTCGAACCGTCTTTCCCGGCTCGATCCGGGCCGTTCGCGAACGTTCGAAACGGCTCTGGCCGGGCGTCCGGGTCTCACCGCACGCGGAACTTGGACGGGTCGAGCTCCGCCGTCCAGAGCATCCGGTACAGCTTGGGTCGCGAGACTCCGACGTGCCGGGCCATCTCCGCCACGCGGCCGCCAAACTGGTGGAGCAGCCCCTCCAGGCAGGCCCGGTCGAGGGTGACCGGCGGCGCATCGGGAGGGAGCTCCATCTCGTCGATTTGGTTGTCCTCCAGCGCCGTCCGGACCTCCGGCCCGTATTCGAGGGGCAGGTCAGGGGGGCTGGCGATCAGGGCGATGGTCAGCACGTTGGAGAGTCCGCGGATGTTGAGCGGCCACGGGTGGACGAGCAGGGCCTCCTCCAGGTCCGGCGCGACGGATCGCCCCTCGGCGCCGATTTGGGCCAGCAGCGCCCTGCACAGTGCGGGAATGTCCTCGCGGCGATCGCGAAGCGGCGGGAGGAGGACGATCCACTGCGCCAGCCGGGCGTAGAGATCCGGGCGGAACAGGCCCTGCCGGACGAGCGAGATGAGCTCGCGGTTGCTCGCGGCGACCACGCGCACGTCCACGGGGACGTCCCGGGTGCTTCCCACCGGGCGCACCTGCCAGGTCTCCAGCACCCGGAGCAGCGTCGCCTGCAGGGCGAGCGGGATGTCCCCTGCCTCGTCGAGGAAGAGCGTGCCCCCGTGGGCGGCGCGGAAGAGCCCCTGCTGCTCGCCCACCGCGCCGGTGAACGCTCCCTTCACGTGGCCGAAGAGCTCGCTGGCGAGGAGCCCGTCGGTGAACCCTCCGCAGTTCACGGCCACGAAGGGTCCGGACCTGCCGCTGCTCCGGTGGAGCAGCCGGGCCACGATCTCCTTTCCCGTTCCGGTCTCGCCGGTGACCACCACCGTGCGCGGATGGCGTGCCACCGCCGCGACGCTCCGGCGGACGGCCTCGATCGAGGGAGTCGCGCCCGTGAGCTCGGGCTCGTCGGACGCCGGCTTCCCGGCGCTCTCGGGAACGCGCGTGCGGGCCGAGTAGACGAACAGGGTGTCGCCGAGGCGGAGGACGTCCCCCTCCTCGAGCACGCGCGATTCGCCCAGGGCGACGCCGTTCAGGCGAGTGGCGGACCCGCTGCCCAGGTCGCTCACGACGGCCCGCCCGCCCTGGATGCGGACCTCGGCGTGGCGGGGAGCCATGGCCGGGTCCTCGAACGGCTGCTCGAAGACGGCCTCGCCCCTTCCGAGGAGGAACCCGCCGCGAGGGATGGGACGGCTCTGCAGGGCCTGGGTGCCGGGAAAGGGAAACACCAGCAGCAGCACCGGCGGTGAGGCTTCCCCGGCCGGTGCCACGGCCGCACGTACCGGCGGGCTCATGGCGCCCCCTCGGGCACGAGTGCCTGCAGTTCCGCACGCTTCCGATCATCCTTTCGTCGATCGGTCACGTCCTCGATGGCGAGCAGGACCATCGGGTCGCCCTGCGCGGACGGGACCGCACAGCCCGAGACGGAGGTGGACCGGCGTCCCCAACCGGGAACGTCGCGCTCCATCTCCAGCCCCTGGAAGCGACCGGTGGCGCCGAGGACGCCTCCCACGGCCCGTTGCAGCTCCGTGGTGTTCCATTCCCCTGCGCCGAGCTCGAAGAAGGCGTGCCCCTCGATCTGGCTCGGGATCTCCCGGAAGGCGCCGTAATAGGCCGCGTTGGCGGAGAGGACGTGGAGCCCGGAGTCGAGGACCAGGAGCGGAACCTGGACGGCCTCCACGATGCTGCGCGCGTAGTCGCGGGCCCAGCGTGCGTCGACGACCTGGTGCCGCAGCTCGTCGATGTCCACCAGGGACAGGATGGCGCCGTCGACGCGGCCGTCGGCGGCCCGTCGAGGCCGGATCTGCAGCCGGTGCCAGCGATCGGAGCGGTCCTGCACCTCGGCCTCCACCAGGATCCGCTCCCGCATCGCCCGCGCGACCCATTGCTCGAGATCGGGCGCGAGGATGGGAAGGGCCACCTCGGTGACCCGCCTTCCGACGTCGGCGGGCGTGAGCCCCATGAAGCCGGATGCACGGTGCGTGAAGCGCCGGATGCGACGGGCCTCGTCGAGCATGACGATGGGGATCTCCACCGCGTCCATGAGGTTCATGACGTCCGCATTCGACGCCTGGAGCTCCTGGTTCCGCCCCTGGAGCTCGTCGTTGACGGTGGTGAGCTCCTCGTTGGTCGCCTGGAGCTCCTCCTTGGCCGTCTCCAGCTCCTCGTTCAGGCTCTGGAGCTCCTCGTTGGCCGAGACCAGCTCGTCGTTGGCGGAGGCCAGCGCGTCGGTGGCCCGCCCCTGCTCCTCGAGCAGGACCGCCACGTACTCCTTGGTGGAGGTGAGCTCGTCCTCGAGCGCCCGGCGCCAGGTCGCGTCGGCCCGGGTGGTCCTGCCCTTCGCCTGCCTCGGGCCCGGTCCCTGGGCGACCCGCGGGCGCTCCTCGAACAGCACCACGAAGGCTCCCTCGCCCTCGTCGGTCGCCTTCACCGGGAGCACGACGAGGTCGCAGGCCCTGCCCGGGCGGTCCGCGTCGACCCGGACCCTCTCCTTGCGCACCGGAGCCAGGGTCCGGCGCGCCTGCGCGATGGCGATGCGAAGCGGCGCGGCGAGGCCGGACCGGGCCATCTTGAGGAGCTGGCTCTGGGGCTCGCCGTCCGGCGGCTCGAGGTAGGGGCCGGTCCGTCCCCGGAACTGCACGATCTCCAGGCGGTCGTTGACGACGACGCCGGGGGGGCCATACCGCTCCAGGACGGCCTCGTCCGCCTGCCGGGCCAGGGCGCCGTCGGTCCTGGGAGCCGCCGGCCCCCTGGCAAGGGTTGCCTGCCGCGGGGACGGCAGGGCCCCGTCACGGGGAGCGAAGCGGAAGGTGCTCGGACCGGGCTTCCGGGCGAAGAGC
>DAIEMM010000476.1 GCA_027349605.1 Anaeromyxobacteraceae bacterium | reverse complement strand
GCACCCCCGGGCGGCGGAGCTCGCCATCAACGGCCGGAACGTCGACCGGGCCGTGTTCCGGAGGTTGCTCGCGAACGGGATCGAGAACGTCCCCGGGCCGGTGTTCCGGCAGCTCTCCGAGTGGGTGACGAAGGACGTCTGCCGGTCGGCCGACGGCACGCGCGACTACCGGTCCGGACTCTCCGCCTGCCGCCAGCCGGCGCTCTTCCTGGCCGCCCCGCGCGACCCGCTGGCTCCACCCGAGGTGGTGCGCGCGACCTACGAGGCCTGGGGGGGAGAGAAGACCTTCGTCGAGTTCCGGCGCGACGCCGGCCACTCGGCCGACTACGGACACACCGACCTGCTCCTCGGGCGGAACGCCGCCGCGGAGGTCTACCCGGTGGTGTAGGGCTGGCTCGCCTCCCGGTCCGGGACGGCGGCGGAGGGAGGCCGATGACCGTCGTCCTCCTCATGGCGCTGGCGGCCGCACCGCTCCTCTGCCCGCCCGGGAGCCTTCCGGCCGGCAAGCCTCCCCCCTTCGGGAACGCCGAGTGGTGCGAGGGACCCGACCGGAGCGGCGCGAGGAAGCGGCAGGGTCCGGCCCGCGACTACTACGACGTCGACCTCATTCACGTAGAGTCAACATGGCGCGACGGGCAGCTCGACGGACCCTGGCTGGAGCGCCACCGCGACGGCCGGAAGGCCATGGAGGGGCGCTACCGGGCCGGCGAGAAGCACGGTCCCTGGACCTGGTGGTACGAGAGCGGCGCGGTCGAGGAGGAGGTCTCGTTCGACATGGGGCGGCGCCACGGGCGCTTCGTCCAGTGGTGGCGCAACGGGAAGAAGCGAACCGAGGGGACCTTCTGCTTCGGGCTGCAGTGCGGCCGCTGGGTCACCTGGAACGAGGACGGCCAGGAGCTGGGCGCGATCCAGTACGAGCAGATCCTCGGGAAGCCCTAGCTGGCGCGCGGAGCCTTGCGAGCCCGCTCCGCCTCGATGAGCTGGTCGAACGCTCTCGAGGGCACCGGGACGGCGGTGAAGACGGCCACCAGGTCGTGGCCGATGGGGAGCGTCGACTCGACGCCCGGCTTCACCCACACCCGACCCGACCGGGTGAGGGACAGCTCGGGAATCTGGACCGCGTAGTTCACGCACACGCTTCCGGAGGTCTCCCGGGAGGTCGTGACGCGGAGCACCATGCGCACCGCTGCCGGCGTGGACGGGTCGCGCACCACCACCGAGGCGAGCTTTCCGTCGGGACTCACCAGGCGGCTCTTCGCGAACGTGGCGCCGTCCTCGCTCCGGACCTCGAACGAGATGAGCTCCCCGATTGCGCCGTCCCTGGAGGAGGCCTCGACGGCGCGGGCGGAACGGGCTCGCACGATTCCCTCGGCGGAGCCCGCTCCCACGAGGAACGCGACGGCGAGGACGGCCATGGCGCGAAGAGTTCTCAAGATCGATCCCAGCGGGTTAGATAACCCACCTGGGCATCAAGATCCCAGCCCATCCCGAGGAAAACGGTCGGGCCCCGGTAAAACTTCCCGAAACTAGACCCTTTAGGGTTCAAGAGGTCCGCCAGCCATCCCCTGAACGGCGGGCCCGGCCGGTCCGCTCGAGCCAGAGCAGCGTGGCGAGGCAGCTCCGCTCGGCCACCGGGAGGAGCATCGGGGGCGTGTCGTCGTAGGCGGCCCGGGTGACCTCGGCGAGGTTGCCCCCCGCGGTGAGCGCAGCCTCGACCTTGGCAGCCCGCATCCGTCGATGGGCCAGGTACTCGTCGAGCTTGGCGGCCGCCGAGGGGGCCGGGGAGCCGTGGGCCGGGTAGAGGGTCCGGGCCGGGAGCCCCCGCAACCGCTCGAGCGAGGAGTGGTAGAGCCCCATGTCCCCCTCCGGCGGGTCGATGACGATCGTCGAGAGGGTGCTCACCATGTCCCCGGCCACGAGCGCGCCGGTGCGCTCGTCGAGGAAGCAGAGGTGGCCGGGGGCGTGACCAGGAGTGAACAGGGCCCGCCAGCGGCCGTGGAGGAGCTCGCCGTCGGCGACGGGGAGGAAGGCCCCGCCGCCCGGAAGCCGCCGGGCCGTCTCCGGGTGGGCCCGGACCGGGAGGCCGCGGGACGCCAGCGCGGCGAGGCCGCCGACGTGGTCGACGTGGTGGTGGGTGAGCCACACCTCGCGAGCCGGGCGCCCCTCCGCGGCCAGGATGGCGAGCACGCGGTCGAGGCGCGCCTGCTCGGCCGGCTCGGGCGAACCGGGGTCCACGACGGCCACGCCGCCGCCCGGATCGAGGTCGAGGATCCAGCAGTTGGTGTGGGTGGCGGGGAGGAGGGTGGGGGTGCGCATCGCGCAGAGCACCACGCCGCGCTGGAACTCGATGAGCAGGTCGTCGGGCGGGTGACGCAGGAGCTCGAGCGCCGCGGGCGGCGCCAGGCGGGCCATGGCGGTGATGCCCCACCAGTTGGGCGGGTGCAGGAGCGCGTCGCCCCGCTCCCAGGAGGCGAGCGCGCGCCCCACCGGCACGAACTCACCGCCGGAGAGCTCGCCGGGCCACACCGAGGCCTCCTGCCCGGCGGGCAGCCGCGCCACGTAGAAGCGGGCGTCGAAGCGCACCGGGAAGGCCTCCGGCGTGATCCAGCGGCCGGCCGGCGAGAGCAGCGACGGGTCGAGCGCCAGGGCCTCCCGGAAGAGCAGGTCGGCGAAGGAGACCCGCTCGTCGAGCAGCGCACGGCGCGCCTCGTCCCGCACCGCGGGGGGGAGCTTCTCCGCTCCCCGGGCCAGCAGCACGCCGGCCTCCTCGAAGAGCTCGCGGCAGGCCGCGGCCACGTGGACCGCCTCCTCCCCCTCGAGCCCGGCCACCGGCACCCGGGCGTCCTCCTCGTCGACCCGTCCGCCCGGGAAGGCGTGGAAGCCGCCGGCGAAGCGGAGTCCGTCCCCGCGCCGGACCCAGAAGACCTCGCGCCCCTCCGGTCCCTCGCGCCAGAGGATGACCGCCGCGGCCGGGCGCGCCCGTGCCGGCGGGGGAGGCGGCGGCATTCCGGGGAGGGCCTCGCTCACGGGATCCGGACCAGCTCCTGCTGGAGCTTCGAGAAGATCCGCGGTCCACCCGGGGTGAGAACGACGTCGATCTCCAGCCGGACGCCCATGCCCTCCTCGGGGAGGTAGATCCCCGGCTCGATGGAGAAGGCGGTGCGCTCGAGGAGCTCGCGGGTGTCGTGGGTCTCCAGGTCGTCCATGTTGGCCCCGTCGCCGTGTGGCGAGGCGAACCCGATGGAGTGGCCGGTGCGGTGGACGAAGCGGTCGCCGTGGCCCTTGGACGCGATGTGGTCGCGCACCA
>DAIEMM010000457.1 GCA_027349605.1 Anaeromyxobacteraceae bacterium | reverse complement strand
CGGCCCACATGGAGGAGGCGAAGAAGACGTCCCCGACGTCGCGGTCCCCTGAGTCCAGGTGCGCCTGGTAGAACGGCTGGCCCGATCCCTGGTCGCACGTCGAGCGGCGCGCCGGCTCCGAGAGCGGCTGGTACTCCCACGCGGCCTTGGCTCCGAGCCCGTCGGTGGCCGAGACGAGGAGATCCGGGGCGCCAGCCTTGTTCAGCGTCACGTACGGCCCCATCTGGTCGTCCGGGAGGTTCGTGTACAAGCCGTAGTTGATGCCCGTGCCGGTGATGTACCCCTTGTTCAGGAAGAAGGCGAAGTCGGTCATCCCATCCACGCCGACCTTCGGCGGGCTTGTCGCCACCGACGTCCGAGGGCACCACTATCACCGACATCACCGGTACCCATGAGCCCACCCGGTGGCGCCGGGACACACGACGGCCTTGCCCGCATTGACTGGCGCCGCGGTGAGCCCGCTCGGTGGCGGCCGGCTCGAGGTCCTCCCGGGAGAGGTCGGTGGAGGGGTCAGGCGGCCGATGGGCGGTATCCCTTCCCGTCCATGACGAAGCGCTCGGAGCGCTCGGTGAGGCGCTCGGCGATGATCTGGGCGTTGAGCGAGTCGGGGAAGACCTTGGTCCAGTCCTTGAAGGGCCGGTTGGTGGTGATGAGGGTGGAGCGGCGGTGGTTGTAGCGCTCGGAGATCACCTGGAAGGCGAGCTTGGCCTGGGCGCCGTCCATCTCGAGCACGGCGAAGTCGTCGATGGCGAGGAGGTCGGCGCGGAGGTAGGTCTGCAGCGCCCGCTCCAGCGAGCCGTGGATCTCTGCGCCATGGAGGTGGTTGAGCATGCCGGGCGCGGAGACGAGGACGACGCGGCGGTTGGCCTGGCAGGCCCGGTAGGCGAGGGCGCGGGCGAGGAAGGTCTTGCCGGTGCCGGGGAAGCCGATGAAGAGCGGGTTGACGCCTCTGTCGAGGAAGGCCAGGTCGTGGAGCGCGAGGTAGCGCGAGCGCAGCTTCTTGCGGACCGGGCAGAAGTCGAAGTTGAAGGCGTCGACGGTGTTGAGCTCGGGGAAGCGGGCGCCCTTGATGCGACGCTTGATGGCGTTGCGCAGGCGGCTCGCCTTCTCCTCGTCGCAGAGGCGATCGACGACATCGAGGACGGTGAGGTTGTCCTTGGCGGCCTTGGCGAGGAGTGGGTCGAGCTGCTCGGCCATGCCGGGCAGCTTGAGCCAGCGGAGCTTCTGGCAGACGAGGTCGAGGAGGTCTTCGTCCTTCACGGACTGGGATCCTCGGCGGGCAGTTCGCCCGGGTCGCGCGTCATCGGCGACGGGATGAGCTGGTCGTAGACGGAGAGGTCGGGCTCGCGGAAGTGAAGGCCATCGAGCTCCGGGTCGCCGAGGCGGAGGGGCGCCGGCGCGGGGCGCAGGCCACGTTTGTGGCGGAGGACGTACTCGACGTACTCGGCGCCGACATGGCCGGTGGCCATCACGTCGGCGATGGCCTGGCCGGTGGCGGTGGTGCCGAAGAGCTCCACGAGGAGGGTGACCCGGACGGTCTCGCGGCTCAGCGAACGGGTCCCGGCCGCGAGGACCTTGAAGTACCTGGCGCCCAGCTCGCCCAGGGCGTCCAACTCCGGCGGCAGGCCGGTGAGGGTGGCTCGCGGCTTCTTCTCTAGGAGCCCCACCTCATGGGCGTCGTCCTTGATGTCCTGGCCGATGTCCCAGCAGCGGCGATGGACGGCGACCTGCTGGGTCTCGAGGTAGACAGCCACGATCTCGTCGGTGGCGCGGATCACCACCGGCTGGTGGGCGAGCCGCCAGGGGATCGAGTAGGTGTTTCGGTCGAAGCGGACCCGGAAGGTCTTGGTGGCCTGCGCGGGCTCGACCTCGTCGGTGTCGAAGGGGGTGGCCGGCACCGGCTGGAGGATGCGGCGCTCCTCCGCGTCGAAGACCAGGGAGGGGACCTTTCCGGTGACTTCGTGGACCCGGTTGTTGGCGAAGTCGTCGCGCCAGGCGACGGCCTGGGCGTTGAGGTCGAGCAGGCTGGCGAAGCGGCGGCCGGGCCAGAATCGGCTGCGGACGAAGCCGATGGGCCGCTCGACGCGCCCCTTCTCGTTGCCTCGGCGCGGGTTGCAGGCCCGGACCGCGAAGCCGCGGGCGCCGGCGTAGGCCAGGAAGCGCCGATTGAACACCGGCGGCGGCCCAGGCCGGTGCACCACGGTCTTCATGTTGTCGAAGATGTCGGCCACGGTGGAGCCGCCGTAGAAGCGCAGCCCCCGCTCCATGCAGCGCAGGAAGGTGGGCATCGCCTGACTGAGCGTGAACTCGAGGTACAGGTAGCGCGAGTGGCAGAGCGCCATGATGAAGGCGCTTACCCGACGCGGGCAGCCGGGGATAGCGAAGCCGAAGTCGGCCCAGTCCACCTGGACCGCCTCGCCCGGGTGGAAGTGCAAGGTGAGGAACGCCTCTCTCGGCTGGCTGCCCCGCAGGATCCGCATCCGGTCTCGCAGCACGCTCACCCCGCCGCGGTAGCCGAGCGGACGCAGCCGCTCCAGCATGGTGGGCGCCGATAGCTCGGGGGTCTCCTCCAGGAGCGCCTTGATGGCGGGGAGATGGGCATCGAGGGCCGACGGCCTCGGAGCGCGGGCCTGCCGCGCGGGGAGGCTGGTCCCGAGCGCCCGGCGCACCGTGCGTCGGGCCATGCTGAGGCGGCGGGCGATGGCGCGGACGCTGAGCCCCTCCACCAGGCCGAGCTTGAGCACCTCGGCGGTGCGATCACCGTCAGCCGTCATGGTCGGCTCCCTCCTCGGCTCCGAGGTCGAAGTGGAGGCGCAGGTGGCGCTCCGGGACGGCGGCCAGCGCATCGGCCCAGACCTCGCACCACCCAGCCGGTCCGGCCGCATCGAGCACAACGTCCAGCCGCCGGCCGCTCCAGAACGCGAGCAGTGACAGCAACTGGTACAGCACGGGCGGCGGCAGCGAGTCCGGGACCGTGCACGCGAGCGTGAGCCGCGTCCACCCCTCCGCCCTCGCCGGCTGCAGCCGCATCGTCGTCCGTCCCGCCATGGTGGCTCTCCTCGTCGAGAACGAGGTGTGCCGCGGCGGCGGCC
>DAIEMM010000456.1 GCA_027349605.1 Anaeromyxobacteraceae bacterium | reverse complement strand
CCGAGATGATCGCGGCGGCCGCGGTCCAGGAGGACGTGGACGGCGTGGGTCTCTCCATCATGTCGGGCGCTCACCTCACCCTCTTCCCGGCGGTCGTCGACGCCTTGAAGGAGCGCGGGGCGGGCGACGGCACGGTCTTCGGCGGAGGGATCATCCCGCAGGACGACATCCCCACCCTGAAGCAGGGAGGCGTCTCGCAGGTCTTCCTGCCCGGCACGACCACGCAGTCCATCGTCGACTGGATCCGCGGCAACGTGAAGCCGCGCGCCGAGGTCGCCTAGCGCAACCGTTGGGCTCCATGGCGACCCGTATCACCGTCTACGAGGTGGGTCCGCGCGACGGGCTCCAGAACGAGGCGCGCGTCGTCCCCACCGACGGCAAGCTCGCGCTCCTGGCCGCGCTGGTCGAGGCCGGACTGACGCGCATCGAGGCCACCAGCTTCGTCTCCCCGAGGTGGATCCCCGCGCTGGCCGACTCGGCCGAGCTGGTGGAGCGGCTGCCGTCGCGCCCGGGGGTCCAGTACGTGGCGCTCGTCCCGAACGGGAAGGGGCTCGAGCGGCTCCTCGAGGCCCGCGGCAAGGGCCACCCGGCGGCATCGGTCGACGCGGCGGTGTTCCTCTCGGCGTCCGAGACCCACAACCAGAAGAACGTGAACAAGACCATCGAGGAGACGTTCCGCGCCTTCGACGAGGTCATCGGGCCCGCGCTCGCCGCGGGGCTGCGCGTGCGCGGCTACGTCTCCACCGCGTGGGGCTGCCCGTACGAGGGCAAGGTGGACCCGCGGCGCGTCGCCGCCATCGCCGAGCGGCTGCTCTCGCTCGGGTGCTGGCAGGTGTCGCTCGGCGACACCATCGGCGTGGGCACGCCCAACCAGACCCGCGAGATTCTGGGACTCCTCTCGTCGCGGGCGCGGCCGGGCTCCATCGCGCTGCACCTGCACGACACCCGGGGAACGGCGCTCGCCAACGTGCTCGCCGGGCTCGACGCCGGCATCACCACCTTCGACGCCTCGGTGGGCGGGCTGGGGGGGTGTCCCTACGCTCCGGGCGCCTCGGGAAACCTGGCCACCGAGGACCTCGTCTACATGCTCCAGGGCATGGGGTACGAGACCGGCGTGGACCTCGGGAAGCTCGTGGCGGCCGGAGCCCTGGCGCAGGAGCTGGTCGGCCGGACCCTGCCCGGGAAGACCCTGCAGGCGGAGCTCGCCACCCGTGCGCGGGCGGCCACGCGACCCGGGAAGGCAGGAGCATGAGCGGTCGTGAATGGGCGGTCGAGCGGCTGGCAGGACTCGAGGTCTGGACCATCGACGGCGAGGCGCGGAGAAACGCGCTCTCCCGGGCCATGATCCGGGAGCTCCTCGAGAACCTGGCCCGGGTTCGGGACGACCGGTCCATCCGCTGCGTGGTGCTCACCGGCACGGTCGACAAGGCCTTCTGCGCCGGCGCCGACCTCAAGGAGCGGGCCACCATGTCCGCCGACGAGGTCCACCACTTCCACCAGTCGCTCCGCGACGCCTTCCGCGGGATCGAGTCGGCCCCCCAGGCCTTCGTGGCCGCCCTGAACGGGGTGGCGCTGGGCGGCGGGCTCGAGATGGCGCTTTCCTGCGACCTCCGGATCGCCGCGGAGGGCGCGGAGATGGGGCTGCCCGAGGTGGGGCTCGGCATCATCCCGGGCGGAGGGGGGACGGTGCGTCTCCCCCGGGCCATCGGCGTCGCGAGGGCGAAGGACCTCATCCTGACCGGACGGCGGGTCGCCGCGGCCGAGGCGCTCGCCATGGGGCTGGTCTCCCGGGTCGCCCCGGCGGGATCGCTGCGCGAGGTGACGCTGGAGGTGGCCGGGATGGTGGCCCGCAACGCGCCGGTCTCCATCCGGCAGGCGAAGCGGGCCGTCGACGGGGGGCTCCACCTCGACCTCGACGCGGCCCTCGCCCACGAGAACCGCATGTACCAGGACTGCCTCGCGACGAAGGATCGGGTGGAGGCGCTGCGCGCCTTCGCGGAGAAGCGCAAGCCGGTGTTCACCGGAGAGTGACGGAGAGGCAATGGCAAACGACGGGACGCCGGTGTCGCCGGAGGAGCGCATCGCGCGGGAGCTGGCCCGGGTGCGCAGGGGCGGCGCGGAGAAGTACCACCAGAAGAACGCGGAGCAGGGGAAGCTCTTCGCGCGGGAGCGGCTGCGGTTGCTCCTCGACGAGGGGTCGCTGCTCGAGGACGGCGCGCTCGCCAACGCCCAGGACCCGGAGCTCCCCGCCGACGGGGTGATCACCGGCCTCGGGACCATCGACGGCCGGCCGGTCGCGGTCATGGCCAACGACTCCACCGTCAAGGCCGGGAGCTGGGGCTTCCGCACCGTGGAGAAGATCATCCGCATCCAGGAGGTGGCCGCGCGGGAGCGGGTGCCGCTCTTCTACCTGGTCGACTCGGCCGGGGCGCGCATCACCGACCAGATCGAGATGTTCCCGGGCCGGCGCGGCGCGGGGAGGATCTTCCACAACGAGGTCCACCTCTCCGGCGTGGTCCCGCAGATCTGCCTGCTGTTCGGGCCGTCGGCGGCCGGGGGCGCCTACATCCCGGCCTTCTGCGACGTGGTCTTCATGGTGAACGGCAACGCCTCGATGTACCTGGGCTCGCCCCGCATGGCCGAGATGGTCATCGGCGAGAAGGTCTCCCTCGAGGAGATGGGTGGCGCCCGCATGCACTGCTCCGTCTCGGGCTGCGGCGACGTCCTCTGCCAGACCGAGGAGGAGGCCATCCGCGAGGCGCGGCGGTACTTCGCCTTCTTCCCGCGGAGCTACCGGGAGCTTCCCCCCACGGCCCCGCCCCGTGCGCCGAGGGTGGACCCGGCCCGGATCCCCGAGATCGTCCCCCTCGACCAGAACCGGCCGTTCGACATCCTGCAACTCGTGGACGCCCTGGTGGACGAGGGCTCCTTCTTCGAGGTGAAGAAGCTCTTCGCCGGGGAGCTGGTCACCGGACTGGCCCGCATCGAGGGGCGTCCGGTGGGCATCGTCGCGAACCAGCCCAAGGTGAAGGGAGGAGTCCTCTTCGTCGATTCCGCCGACAAGGCCGCCCGGTTCATCTGGCTCTGCGACGCCTTCAACATCCCGCTCCTGTACCTCTCCGACGTTCCCGGCTTCATGATCGGGACCAAGGTCGAGCGGGCCGGCATCATCCGGTCCGGGGCCAAGATGATCAGCGCGGTCTCGGAGGCCACCGTGCCGCGGGTCTGCGTGGTGGTCCGCAAGGCCTACGGCGCCGGCCTCTACGCCATGGACGGCCCGGGGTTCGCTCCCTCGGCCACCCTGGCGCTCCCCCAGGCCATGATCGCGGTGATGGGGCCGGAGGCCGCGGTGAACGCGGTCTACTTCAACAAGATCCAGGAGAAGCCGGAGGCCGAGCGACCCGCCTTCGTCCAGGCCCTCCGCGACGAGTACAAGCGGGACATCGACATCGAGAAGCTGGCCAGCGAGCTCATCATCGACGCCATCGTCCCGGGCGCCGAGCTGAGGCACGAGCTGGCGCGGCGGTTCCAGTACCACTCCCTCGGCTACGAGCCGCCCGCGACCCGCAAGCGCGCCGTCCTTCCCGTCTGACCGGAGACATCATGGACTTCCAGCTCGACGACGCACACCTCCAGATTCGGCAGATGGTCCGCGACTTCTGCGAGGAAGAGGTGAAGCCACACGCCCGGAGGTGGGACGAGACCGGTGACTTCCCGTTCGCCACCGTGAAGAAGCTCGGCGAGCTGGGGCTCATGGGGGTCACCGTCCCCGAGGAGCTGGGAGGCGCCGGGCTCGACATGATGGCGCTCGCCATCGTGGTCGAGGAGATCGGCCGGTACGACGGGTCCCTGGCCCTCACCGTGGCGAGCCACAACGGTCTCGGGTCGAGCCAGATCCGCTACTTCGGCACCGACGCCCAGAAGAGGCGCTGGATCCCGCCCCTCGCGCGGGGGGAGAAGCTCGCCGCCTGGGGACTCACCGAGCCCGGTTCCGGCTCCGACGCCGCCGCCCTGCGCACCAGCGCGGTCCGCAAGGGCGACGGCTGGATCCTGAACGGCTCGAAGATGTTCATCACGCAGGGGACGGTGGGCGACACCTTCGTGATCCTGGCCCGGACCTCCCCCGAGAAGGCGCAGAAGGGCATCACCGCCTTCGTGCTCGAGAAGGGCATGAAGGGATTCAGCCAGTCGGCCATCCACGGAAAGCTGGGCATGCGCAGCTCCGACACCGCCGAGCTCCACATGGAGGACGTGGAGGTCCCCGACGAGAACCGGATCGGCGCCGTGGACCACGGCTTCCTCGACACGCTCTCCATCCTCGACCGGGGGCGCATCACCATCGGCGCGCTCTCGGTGGGGCTCGGGCGCGGAGCGCTCGAGGAGGCCCGGGCCTACGCCAAGGAGCGCAAGGCCTTCGGCAAGCCCATCGCCGAGTTCCAGGCCATCGCCTTCGCGCTCGCCGACATGGCCACGGAGGTCGACGCGTCCCGCCTGCTGGTGCTCCGCGCGGCGGCCCTGTGCGACGCGAAGCTGCCCTTCGGCCGCGAGGCCTCCATGGGCAAGCTCTTCGCCAGCGAGGCGGCCATGCGGGCGACCGGCAAGGCCATCCAGATCCTGGGCGGCTACGGCTACACGCGCGACTTCCCGGTGGAGCGCTACTTCCGGGATGCCAAGCTCTGCGAGATCGGCGAGGGGACGAGCGAGATCCAGCGGCTCGTGATCGCGCGCTCGGTGCTGAAGGACGCGTGACCGGAGGGGCCGCCAGCATGGTGGAGCGGGTGCGGGCCGGCGACGTCCGGGCCGCCGCCCGCCTGATGCGCAACCTCGACGACGGCATCCCGGGGAGCCGCGCCGTCCTGCGGGAGCTCTTCCTCCGGCCGGGCCACGCCTTCGTGCTGGGCCTCACCGGTCCACCGGGGGCGGGGAAGTCCTCCCTCACCGACCGGCTCATCGCCTACCACCGCAAGGCGGGGCGGACCGTCGGCGTGGTGGCGGTCGACCCCACCAGCCCGTTCACCGGTGGCGCGATCCTGGGCGATCGGGTGCGCATGCAGGATCACGCGCTCGACCCGGGCGTCTTCATCCGATCGCTCGCCACCCGCGGCAACCTGGGCGGCCTCTCCCGCGCCACCTCCGACGTGGTCACCGTCCTCGACGCCATGGGCAAGGACGTGATCCTGGTCGAGACCGTGGGCGTGGGGCAGGACGAGGTGGAGATCGCCGGGCTGGCCCACAGCGTGGTGGTGGTCTCCATCCCGGGCATGGGGGACGAGGTGCAGGCCATCAAGGCCGGCGTGCTCGAGATCGCCGACGTGTTCGCGGTGAACAAGGCCGACCGGGAGGGCGCCGACCGCACCGTGAAGGACCTCCAGATGATGCTCGACCTGCGCCGGAGCACCGCCACGCGGGGAGGCCTCGACCACGACTCGGAGCACCGCATGACCCGGACCGGCGCGGAGGATCCGCACGAGGCGGGGTGGTGGGAGCCCCCCATCGTGAAGACCATCGCGACCCAGGACGTCGGGGTCGTCGAGCTTGCCGAGGCGGTGGAGCGCCACCGCGCCCACCTCGAGCGGACCGGGGAGCGGAAGCTGCGGGAGGTCGCGCGCGCCCGGGCCACGTTCCTCGCCCTGCTGCGCGACCGGCTCATGCAGGGAGCGCTGGCGCGGCTCGCCGAGAGGGAAGGGCACCTCGACGAGCTCGCCGCCCGCATCGCCGACCGCAGCGCCGACCCGTACGAGCTCGCCGACGAGCTGGCGGGGAGGCTATAGTGCCCGCCGAGCTCTCCGTGGAGGACCGTGAGCGGGTGGCGCGCCTGGCCGAGCGGGTCCGCGCCCCGCTCGCCGACCGGGCGACGGCGCTCGCCGCGGTCACCCACAAGTCGTGGGTGAACGAGCACCGGGGCGAGGGGGCCGAGGACAACGAGCGGCTCGAGTTCCTGGGCGACGCCGTCATCGACCTCCTGGTCTCCGAGTACCTCATGACCCACTTCCCGCTGGCCCGGGAGGGAGACCTCTCCAAGCTGCGGGCGGCGGTCGTGGACGAGCCCGGGCTCGCCGGCATCGGGCGGGCGCTCCAGCTGGGAGAGCTGCTCCGGCTGGGCCGGGGCGAGGAGCTCACCGGGGGCAGGGACAAGGCGTCGGTCGTCGCCGACGCGATGGAGGCCGTGATCGCGGCGGTCTTCCTCGACGGAGGGCTGGCGGCCGTTCACCGGCTGATCGACCCGTTCCTCGAGGAGGCGTACGCGCGGGCCGTCAACGGCTCCATCGACCGCGACTTCAAGACGCAGCTCCAGGAGCAGGCCCAGGCCCGCTTCCGGTCCTCTCCCCGCTACCGGGTGGTCGCCGAGGTGGGGCCGGATCACTCCAAGACCTTCGAGATCGAGGTGGAGCTGCAGGGCGAGGTCATGGGAAGGGGCTCTGGCCGCTCCAAGAAGGACGCCGAGCAGGCCGCTGCCCGGGTCGCGGTGGAGGCGCTCGCCGCCCTGCCCGCCGAGGGCCTGCCGGCTCCGGAGCCCGCGCCCTCCCTGGCCGCGCCGCCCCCGCCGCCGGCCGCCGCGGAACCCGAAGGGGCCCCGGAGCCTCCGCCTGCGGTCGAGGCGCGCAAGGCGAAGCCCCGCAAGCGCCCCGCCGCCAAGGCCCCCCCGAAGGCCAAGGCCGTCCGATCCAGGAAGATTGCGGCCAAGCGGGCGCGTGACTAGCATCCCCGCATGACCAAGCTCGCCCTTGCCGCTGCGCTGGCGCTCGTCGCCGCGCCCGCCCTCGCCGCAGATGACCTGTACGCCACCTTCGACACCTCCGCCGGGAAGATCGGCGTGAAGCTGCTGCCCGGAGAGGCCCCCAAGACGGTGAAGAACTTCGTCGAGCTCGCCCAGGGCAAGAAGGAG
>DAIEMM010000448.1 GCA_027349605.1 Anaeromyxobacteraceae bacterium | reverse complement strand
CGGCCCACTGGCCGCCAAAGCTGCCGGCGCCCGCAGTAAGGAGGCCGCCGCTTGCCTGGACCACCATGAACCAGGTGGCGCTCATCGCCGCAGTACTGGGATCCACCAGCGCACCGAACACAGCGCCCGCAAATAGTCCTGTCCCAATGCCAGTCCACACGTCTCCGCCAGTTACGGCAGCTGCAATGCCACCGTAAAGGCCGCCCAAGAGCCCTCCCGCGAGTGCGCCCACAAACTCGCCGTTTGGGTCTGTCCATCGCACAGGATTCGCGTTCGCGTACCCGTACCAGTCTGGCGCGAAGCGCCCGTTGATCCCACCCCTGAGCGCAATGGGATCCAACTCCATGTACCTGGCGAGCGACGGTAGGTACCACCGCTGCCCGTTGTAGTAGGGCCCCTTGAGGCCGATGCTTGCGAAGAGACGCTCATCGTACTGCCCGGGGAGCCGGAGGTTCGTGAAGACGAGGCGGCCGTTCGCAGGGTCGGCGGTCATCGTCTCGTCCATGTCCCCGTAGGGGCGTGGCGGCAGACCGGATCCGCGCTCGCCCAGGATGAGCTTCGCCGGCGTCCGGGAGCACGCGTGAGGGCGGCTGGGCGCAGGTCGGCGGCGGCCGTCGGCCGGGCACAGTTCATGTTGTCTGCGCGCAACGTAGGAGGGGCGGCCTGCGGGCCGGTGGTTCAGGTGACGGCTTGAGCGAACTCGCGATGAACGATGACCTGGGAGGCGAGGAGCGCGTCGCGGAGCGTCTCCATGGCGCGAGCCCAGGCCATGGGCTTGCGGTCCTTGGTGGGCGCCAGCCGACGCCAGGCGCTCACCGCGTTGTAGCCGATGAGCCTGAGCCAGCTGACGGTCTCGATGGAGGCCCGGGTCGCCTGGCAGGGGTGGCCCTCGTCCTCGCCGAGCATGACGTCCAGGGTCCAGTGGCAGCCGTTCTCGATGGCCCAGTGCATCCGGACCAGCGCCAGTTCCTGGTCGCGGGTCAGGGTGCCGGCGGTGATCGAGGTGACGAAGTAGCGCTGCTCCACGGTCACGATCTCGCCGCGAAGGTCGGTGGTGGTCTGGCAGATGTACCAGAGCTGCTGGGCGGCCTCGATGTCGGCGGCGGGGTCGCCGGCCACGTCGCGGGCGTACAGCTCGCGCACGATGGTGTGGCCTCGATACGGCTCGGCGGTGCGGGCGAGCGGCGTGTTGAGGTCGTAGCGCCCGTGCTCGCGGGCGAGGTCGTGCAGGTAGGGCTGGTTGCCCTTGAGGCCGAAGAGGTACCAGCGACCGAGCGCGGTCACGACCTCGGCGTTCTCTCGGGCGCAGAGGCCGGCGTCGCCGGTGACGATGCGGAACTGCCCGCCCAGCGCCTCGCAGACGCGGGGCAGCAGCTCACGGAAGGCGGTGGACTCGCCCTCCTTGGAGCCGATGATCTTCTGCCCGACGCAGGGGCAGGCCGAGGACGAGGTGAGCGTGGCGCGGAGCGCGCCGAAGGTCTGGAGGGAGGAGCCCTCGGCGTCGTAGGCCGACTGCTGGGCCCCCTTCACCTTCTTGCCGTCGGTGCGCGACCAGGTCCCCTTGCCGTCGAAGCTCAACACCCCGAGCGCGAGGCGGTCGTTCTTCACCACCTTGCGGGCGATGAGGTCCTTCACCTGGGCGAAGAGCGTCTCCTCCAGGCCGGCGGGCGACTGCCCGGCGAGCAGGCGGTACAGCGTGGTGTCGCAGGGCTTCCCGCGGCCAAGCCCGAGGGCGCGGCGCGCACCCAGGCCGAGGTCGGCGAAGAAGTCCTCGACTCGGCGCAGGCTCCTGCAGCCGACGGAGAAGGCCGCGGCCAGGCCGCCCAGGATGCCCAGGTGGTCGTGGACGACCCAAGCGCCCTCGCGAGGGTCATCGACCTCCGCGTCCCAGGGGATGTCGGCGTGCCTCAGGGCACGCCGGGCTTGTGCTTCGGTGATCGGCATGATCTTCTTCCTCTCGGCCTTCCTCTTTCGTTGGCGAGTCGGGCCTGTTTTGGGGGGTGGGGCCCGCAAGCTCCACCCCTCTTCAGTTGGCGCGAGGGGATGATCGCCGGGAAGGACCACCGCGTCGATCTTGCCGATCAGGAAACGGCGGTGGCGACCACCGCCGGGCTGCTCACGGCGCGAAACAGGGCCACCAGGTCGGGGCCGGCGGGATCGTCAGGCGGCCCAAGGGTTGGAGCCCCGACTCAGGCCGCAGCGGGAATCAAGTCTGCCCCTCCGCCCTCGCCGGCTGCAGCCGCATCGTCGTCCGTCCCGCCATGGTGGCTCTCCTCGTCGAGAACGAGGTGTGCCGCGGCGGCGGCCGGCGCGGAAGACTGATCCCCCACGGAGGCCCGGCGCCGGGCACGGCGAGCCCGCTCGGCCTCGCGGTGTTCCTCCCGGCCTTCCGGGGACTTGCGATGGCGGCGCCGGGCGGCACGAACGCACCGAATCCGCCCCTCGCCCGAGCACACCTCACCGCAGTACCGCTGCCCCCGATCGCAGGGCCGGCACACCTCGAACTTGGCGCGGCAGCGCCGGCAGCGGCGTCGTCGAAGCTCCACTCCCAGGAGCGGGTGGGAACTCGACAACGGGCGGAGACTTCCGCATCATCCTGACCGAGACGAAGCGGCTCCACTCCGCGGGGCGGCCCGGTGCCAGCCGGGTCGCCCGTCTCACCTGGCTCCGCAGCAAGCCTCACGCCACGCGGCCACCCACGCCACTTCCTGGCCTACGCCGCCCTGAGCCCGGGCACCGGTGATACCGGTGGAAATGGGCTCACCGGAGACCGGTGGCGACACTCGCTTCTTGGCTTCGTCGGTTCGGTAGCTGGTTCCGGTGATCTCCAGGATGACGGCGTGGTGGATGAGGCGGTCGATGGCTGCGGCGGTGGTCATGGGGTCCTTGAAGATCTTGTCCCACTCCTTGAAGACCAGGTTGCTGGTGATGATGACGCTCCGGCGCTCGTAGCGCTCGGAGAGGAAGGTGAAGAGCACCTCCATCTCCTCGCGGCTCTGCTGGACGTAGCCGATGTCGTCGAGGATGACGGCGTCGAAGCGGTCGAGCCGAGCGAGTTCCTTCTCGAGGACCAGGTCGCGCTTGGCCACGAGGAGCCGCTGGACGAGGGCGAAGGTCGGCGTGAAGTAGACCCGCCGGCCGCGCTGGATGAGCTCATGGCCGATGGCGCAGGCGAGGTGGGTCTTGCCGCGGCCGGGCAGGCCGAAGGCCAGGACGTTCTCGCCGCGCTCCACGAAGGCGCCGTCGCAGAGCGTCGGGAGCATCTTCTGGACCTTGGCCGGCAGGCGAGCGCGGCTGAGCGTGGCGAGGGTCTTCTCGCCGGGCAGCTCGGAGTCGTGGAGGTTCCGCTCGATGCGGCGCTGGCGCCGCTCCTCGATCTCCAGTTCGGCCAGGTGGCGGAGGTACTGACGGAAGGACCATCCCTCCTTCTCGGCCTCCTGACTGACCTCGTCGGCGTACCGGGCGAAGGCCGGCAGCTTGAGCGCCCGCATCAGCATGGGGAAGGCGTGGTCGCGGTCCTGCTCGGTGGTCGCGGTCACGCGCCCACCCCCGTCCGCAGGACGTCGTAGGCGCCGAGGTCCACCTCGGGCGGCTCGAGATCGGGCACCTCGTGGCGGGCCGCGCCGCTGGTGATCGCCTTCACCGCATCGACCGTGACCGGCCGCCCTTCGGCGAGGAGCAGGTCCAGCGCGGCCTGGACGTCGGCCTCCAGCGTGCTCGCGGCGAGGTGCAGGATGCGCAGGTACTCCAGGTCGGCGCGGACGCCGGCGCGCTCGCCCAGGATGGCGTCGTAGGCGCGCCGGAAGGCGAGCGACGGGAACATCTCCTCCCGGTAGACGTACCGGGCGAAGGCGCCCGGCTTGCGGACCAGCGACCAGATGACGTGGCGGTAGTCGATGCGGTGGCGCTTGCTGCCGCGCAGCCGCTCGCAGGCGAGCTGGACCTCGCCGCCGAAGCGGACCTCGAGCCGGTCCTCGTAGACGTGAACCTGCACGACCTCGCCGATGAGGCGGGAGGGCACCGAGTAGGCGCAGTAGCGGACTCGGATCGTGCTGCCCGCGTTGACCCGGACGGCTTCCTCGACGAACTCCGGCAGCCGCGCCGCGCTGAGCGGCCGCATGGCGGCCATCTCCTCCTCGACCTTGGCCTTGCGGTGGCCGTTGGCCTTGCGGAGCGCGGCGTGGATGAACGCCTCCCACGCTTCCCGGCTCTCGAAGTCCCGGTGGCCGCGGAGCAGCAGAGCCTGTTCCAGCCGCGCCTTCACGGCACGGTTGCTGGCCTCGACGTCGCCGTTCTGCTCCTTGGCGCCGACCTCGGTCGTGCGCGCCTTCATGTCGAAGTGCCGGACGAGCGCGAGGTACTCGGCGTTGAAGGGGCGACGGTGGCCCTCGACCCTGGCCTCGTCGGCCTTCGGGATGTTGTGGGTGGCGGCGGTTGAGTTGTCGGTCTGACTGAACTCCGGCACCCGGCCGAGCTGGAAGAGCGCCGCCTGGATGCCGCGCCGCAGCGCCGCCAGCGACTCGGAGAGACACACCGTCGCCCACTGCCAGTTCGAGAACGGCAGCGTGAACACGCAGCGCAGGTGGACGAAGACCTCGCCGGCGATGGTCACCCTGAGCGAGGCCGTCTCCGTGAAGTCGACCTGGCACGCCTCGCCGGGCCGGTGCGCCTGGGTGAACATCACGTTGCGCTCGGGGCCGCGCTGGGCCCGCCACTGCCGGATCCGCCGCTGCAGCGTGCGCAGCTGGCCCGGCTCGTAGCGGCCAGGGTGCTCCTCGCAGAGCACCTCGAAGAGCGTCTTGGCCTCGAACCCGGGCTCGTCCTCGAGCCGGGCGGCCAGGGCCGGCCAGTCCTCCTCGAACGGGTCAGGCCGCGTCCGCCAGGTCCTCGGCGCCGCCAGCTCGGACGGCAGCTTCCCCGCCGCCACGTACTTCCGGGCCGTCTTGCGGTCCAGGCCGGCGCGCATGGCCGCCACGCCGACCTTCCCGTGCTTCGACATCTCCTCCATCAGCTTCCTCACCTGCCCGTCCGTCGCTCTCACCCCGCCATCCTCCGACGTCGCGGGGGGTGGGCGGGGCTACGTTCCGGCGGGCCTCAGGATGGGGAGGTGTAGTTGTCGCCGGTGGGGAGGTGTAATTGTCGTCGAGCACCGAGGAGCTTCCTCTTCCTTTTCAGCCTCCGCGAACTTCCGATTCACACAATCTTAGGGACACAACCTTCTGCCGCGGGAGGAAGAATGCGATGAGCGCGCGCTCGACGTCGTCCAGCGCTCTCGGGTGAACAGCCGTCCACCGCACCTCGTCGAACCGCTTCCCG
>DAIEMM010000225.1 GCA_027349605.1 Anaeromyxobacteraceae bacterium | reverse complement strand
ATGTTGGCGACGCCCGCCTCCATCTGGGCGCGGAGGCTGGCCGGGTAGGTCCGCTTGTTGGCGTAGTAGTAGGTGCAGACCTCGGTGGTGATGGTGAAGCCCGGGGGGACGGGAATGCCGATGTTGCTCATCTCGGCCAGGCCCGCGCCCTTCCCGCCGAGCAGTTCCTTCATGTCCTTGCTCCCTTCGGCACGCCCGCCACCGAAGGAGTAGATCCGCTTCGCTTCGTTCTTCCGGGCCATCGGGCACCCCCAGGCATCGTACGCCTCGCCCGGTCGGCGAGGTGCACCCGGAGTGGTAGCCGTTCGGGGGGGGCGGCTGGCTTGCCCCCCATCAAGACCAACGACGATCGCCTGTCAAAGCCCCCTGTCGTCGAGGGGTTGACGCTGTAAATGGTGAAAATCCGATGCGCGAGCCAGCGGACCCGGGGGAGGGGGGCGGTCAGATCCGCATCGACTCGATGCGCGCCTCGTCCTTCTCCGGCGTCACCGTGAGCGTCTCCACGACACCGTCCTCCAGCCAGTCCACGGCCACCTCGGGGTGCTCCTTCCCCTTGCCGTAGCGAGCCACGATCCGGGCGGCCAGCTGCCGGTCCTCCCAGGTGGCGGCTCCCTCCACGAGCGCCACCGGCCCGTTCAGGTCGCGGGCCGCCACGCGGGACCGCCCCTCGCCGTAGGAGTCGAGCACGGCGTTCTCCAGCTCGGAGCGCCCCACCATCATCTTCACGGTCGGGGAGAGGCGGAGGTGCCGCCCGGTGGAGAGGAGCACCAGGTCCTCCTTGCGGATGCGCCGTTCCTCGCCGGCCGCCTCGCGGGCGTCGAGCACGTCGAAGAACTTCCGGGAGAAGGACTCGTCGGTGAGGTAGCAGCAGCCGCCCGCGGGCTGGGGCCACTCGGCGATGCCCATCTCGCGGGCCAGCCGGATCTGCCGCTGCCGGGACCGGCCGCTGATGTCGAGGAGCAGGGACCGATCGAGGAGTCCCTCGCGCTCCGGGATGGAGGGCTCGAGGAGCCGCGCCGAGAGCGGGCGCACCAGCCGTCCGGTCAGGCCGCTCTCCTTCTCCACCGCCCGCAGGGTGTCGCGCCGCTGGCTCTTGGGGCGCTGGCCCAGCACCTCGCCGGTGAAGACGAAGGAGGCCCCCTCCCGCTCCATGATCTCGCGCGCCTTCCGCATCATGAAGATGCGGCAGTCGACGCACGGGTTGGCGTTGGCCCCGTACCCGTACCGCGGGTTCACGATGAGGTCGAGGTAGCCCTGCTCGGAGACGTCGACGTACTCGATGTCCACCTCGAGGTCGGCGGCGGCCCGCAAGGCCTCGTTCGGCGGCATGGTGCCGTCGGGACGGCCTCCCTTGCGGCGCTGGGTCTCGGTGATGCAGAGGCCGGTGTAGAAGTTGACGGCCTTCACCTCGAAGCCCTGGCGCTTCACCAGCGCGAGCGCGAGCGTCGAGTCGAGCCCGCCCGAGATCATGCCGATGGCCTTGCGCGCGCTCATGGCTTCCTCACGCCGGCACCCGCTTCCGCACCCAGCTCCGGAAGGAGGCCCCCTCGCGGAAGGTGCCCAGGTGCTCGTTCCGCGTGGCCCGGCACCACATGGGCATGTCCGTGGCGATGCCGGGGTCGGTCGCCAGCACGCAGACCACCGCGCCCGGGGCGAGCCCCTTCATGGCCCGGGCGATCTCGACGATGGGGTACGGGCAGAGCCGCCCCGACGTGTCGAGGGTGAGGTCGGGGACCGGCAGGGAGGGGACGGGCATCGCCGCTCGTTTAGCGCCGCGGGGGGAAGGGAGCAAGAACACCAAGCGTTCCTTGCCCAAAGGATGGGGGGGCGGTAACTTCCGGCCCCCGATGGTGATTCCACTGGCTCGACCCGTCCTCGGCGCGCTCGCCGCCATGCTCCTCGTGCTTCCCGGCGTGGCCCGGCCTGCCGACCCACCTCCGGAATCCCGGCCGGTGGGTCTCATCGTGTCGGCCGACCTCGGCGGGGGTGGCCAGCTCGGCACCGGTTCCGCCTACGACCCGCCCGGCATCTTCGAGCTCGAGGTCGGGGTGGCGTACGAGACCTTCTTCGGGATCGCGCCCCAGCTCTCGATGGTGCTGGGAATGGCGCCGGGAGCCTCCTTCGCCATCCGCCCCGGCCTCGAGTGGTTCCTCCCGGAGACCCCGTTCTACCTTCGCGCCGCCGTCGACGCCTCGACCCAGGTCGGGTACCTGGCCTGGCGCTGGATGCTCCTCGGAGGGGGCGCGGCCATCCGCGTCAACGACGTCCTGGGCTTCCTGGTCGAGGGGGACAGCGGCTTCCCGCTCTCGAGCGGAGCCGGCGTCCCGTTGATCGTCCGCGCCGGCGCCTTCGCACGTTTCTAGAACCGGGCCGCGAACCGCGGCCCCGCACACGCAGGAGCGATACACATGAAGCACACGAGCTGGATCCTGGCACTCGTCGTGGGACTGGTCCTGGGCGTCGTCGGCGACCGCATGATGGGAGGCGGCCCCCGGGTCGCCCCGACCGTCGGCCGACCGACCGACCTTCCGCCCCAGCAGCGCCCGCCGGCCCGCCCCCAGGAAGACCCCAGGGCCGTCTACCGGGTCCCGGTGGACGACTCGCCGGTGCGGGGCCCCATGGACGCGCTCGTGACCATCGTCGAGTCCTCCGACTTCGAGTGCCCCTTCTGCAAGCGGGTCGGCCCGACCCTGAAGCAGGTCGAGGAGAACTTCCGGGGCAAGGTGCGCTTCGTCTTCAAGCACAACCC
>DAIEMM010000441.1 GCA_027349605.1 Anaeromyxobacteraceae bacterium | reverse complement strand
CCATGTTCCCCACGAGCAACATCGGGCTCGAGCTGGCCTCGGTGGTCATGATCTTCACCGGCCAGGCCTGGAACATGACGTTCAGCTTCTACCACTCGCTCCGGAGCATTCCGCGGGAATTCCAGGAGGTGGCGACGCTTGGCCGGTTCTCCGCCTGGCGGCGCTTCCGCTGGCTGGACCTGCCGTCGTCCGCCATCGGCCTCGTCTGGAACAGCATGATGAGCATGGCTGGAGGCTGGTTCTTCCTCATGGTCAGCGAGGCGTTCGTGCTCGGCGGCCGGAGCTTCCAGCTCCCGGGCCTCGGTTCCTACATGAGCGTGGCGGTTGCCCGTGGGAACCGGACCGCCATGGCGCTGGCGGTCATCGCCATGATCGTGATGATCGTCCTCCTCGACCAGATCCTCTGGCGGCCCGTGGTGGTGTGGGCGCAGAAGTTCCGGGTCGACGAGAGCGGGCAGGCCGAGGAGGCCCAGTCCTGGTTCCTGGGACTCCTCCGTGGCTCCCGTCTGGTGGCCGCTTTGAAGCGCGCCGGGGGATCGGCCGTCCGGCGGATGGCCTCGCGTCTTCCCGCACGACGGGTCGCCCCGGCCGCGAGGGCGAGGACCGATCGAGCGATCCAGGTGGCGTCCGTGGCGGCGCTCGCCGGGCTGCTCCTGTTGCTGGCAGGGGGCTCGATCCGCCTCTTCCAGCTCTTCGCCCGGGTGGATCTGGCGCGCTGGAGGGGCATCGCGCTGGCCACATCCCTCACCCTCGGCCGCGTGCTGATCGCCACCGCCCTGGGTACCGTATGGACCGTCCCGGCGGGGCTCGCCATCGGACTGTCGCCCCGGCTCTCCAAGGTCCTGCAACCCGTCGTGCAGGTGGTGGCCTCCTTTCCCGCCCCGATGCTCTTCCCCGCGGTGGTTGCGTTGCTCGCCGCGGCCGGGGTCGGACTCGGATGGGGAAGCGTGCTCCTGATGCTGCTCGGCACCCAGTGGTACATCCTCTTCAACGTGGTGGCGGGCGCCATGGCCATCCCGGCAGACCTGCGCGAGGCGGCACGCGTCTACCGAGTGGGCACCTGGAAGCGCTTCCGAGCGCTCTATCTTCCGGCGGTCTTCCCGTATCTGGTCACAGGATGGGTCACGGCCGCGGGAGGAGCCTGGAACGCCAGCATCGTGTCGGAGTACGTGAGCTTCAAGGGCAGCGAGCTGGCCGCAGATGGCCTCGGAGCGCGCATCAGCGTGGCCGCGGCTGCCGGCGACTTCCCGACGCTGGCCGCGGCGGTCTCCGCGATGGCGGTGGTCGTGGTCCTGTTCAACCGGCTGGTGTGGCGGCGCCTGCACGCCATCGCCGAGCAGCGGTTCTCCCTCACCCGGTAGCGCCCGGAGCACGCATGGCGAACGACGCCGAGATCCTCTGCGAACTGCGCAACGTCGGGAAGGAGTTCGACCAGGCCGGCGGGCCGCCGCTCCGCGTCCTCCAGGACATCGACCTCGCGGTGCGCTCCAACGAGGTGGTGGCGCTGCTCGGGCCGTCCGGCTGCGGCAAGTCGACGATCCTGCGCATCCTGGCCGGACTCACGAAGCCTTCCCGGGGCGCGGTCCTGTACCACGGCGAGCCTCTCCAGGGTCTCAATCCCGGAATCGGCTTCGTCTTCCAGAGCTTCGCGCTCTTCCCGTGGATGACGGTGGTCCGAAACGTCGAGACCATGCTGGAGGCGCAGGGCTTCCCGCAGGGCGAGGTGGCGGAGCGGGCGGCCCGTGAGATCAGGGTCGTCGGCCTCGCCGGCTTCGAGGAGGCGTATCCGCGGGAGCTCTCGGGTGGAATGAAGCAGCGAGTGGGAATGGCCCGTGCCTTCTCGCTGGAGCCGGAGATGCTCTTCATGGACGAGCCGTTCAGCCAGGTGGACGCGCTCACGGCGGAGAGTCTTCGGGCCGAGGTGCTCGACGTCTGGACGCCGAAGGACCGGAACCCGAGGTCCATCGTGATGGTGAGCCACGACATCAAGGAGGTCGTCTTCATGGCCGACCGGATCGTGGTGCTGGACGCGAGCCCGGGCCGCGTGCGGACCATCCTGGAGAACTCCTTGCCCCGGCCGCGAGACTACCGCTCCCCGGACCTCCTCGAGCTCGTGGACCGGCTCCACGACATCATCACGGGCATGGAGATGCCGGACGGGGCCGAGGGGGCAGGGGCGGCCCAGGTGTTCGAGCCGCTTCCCCACGCCGGGGGTGGCGAGATCGAGGGCCTCCTGGAGTACCTCGACGCCCGCGGGGGACGCGAGGACGTGTTCCGCATCGCGGCCGACACCGGCCGGGAGTTCGGGCACGTCATCACGGCGACGAACGCGGCCGAGCTCCTCGGGTTCGTCGACACCCCGCACCGGACCGTGGTGCTCGCGAGCGAGGGAGCCCGGTACGTGAAGGCGACGCCGGCGGCCCGCAAGGCGATCTTCCGGGAGAAGATCCTCGAGCTGCTGCTCTTTCAGCGGGTTCGAGCCGCCATCCAGGAGTCGGAGACCCACGAGGTGGACCGCGACTACGTCCTCGAGCTCGTCGCCATGAACCTGCCGAGCGAGGACTTCGAGGCCACGTTCGGCACGTTCGTGAACTGGGCCCGTTGCGGCGACGTCTTCTCCTACGACGAGATCACCGGGGTCATCGGGTCGTCGGAGGAGACCCAGGACACGGCCTGAGGGTGTGCCTGCCTCCCGGCGCGCAAACCTCCCGTCCCGCCAGCAAGGCCGAAGGAGGACCCCCGTCTGCCGCTGCCCTGGTCGGGGCATCGACGTGCGTCATTCCGCCGCGCCCCCGCCCGGTTCACTCCAGCAGGTCACCCCGTCAGACCGGGCGCGCATGGCCTTGCCGTTCCCGGACGGGAGGTGAAACGTGTCGGTGGGGGAGTTCACCCGAAGAGCGATGTGATTCGAGCATTCCGTCGGCAGGGGAACTGCCGGAAGGGGGAAAGGGAATGATAACCTTCACTAAGAGAGTAAGTCGGGCGCTTGGGGCCGCGATCGTCTTCGCCAGCCTGACGGTCGGGTGTACCCAGTCGCGGGATCCGGGCGCGGCACCCGTGCCGCTGGCAGCATCGGGGCAGGGCGGGGGCGGAAGCGGCAGCGGCAGCGGATCGGGCGGAGGCACCGCCCAGGCGGCCGGCGCCCTGTACGGCGACCTGTACGTCATCGAGCGGGACGGCAACGGGGAGCCGGTGTTGAAGGAGAAGACGATCA
>DAIEMM010000434.1 GCA_027349605.1 Anaeromyxobacteraceae bacterium | reverse complement strand
TCACCCGCGACATCCTGCTCCGCGAGCCGGAGTACGTGTGCCTCCAGGTCTGCGACGCCAAGAACCTGCGCCGGGGCCTGCTCCTCGCCTGCCAGCTGGCCGAGGCAGGCGTCCCATTCGCGCTCGCGCTCAACATGGCCGACGAGGCGGCCGCCCGCGGCATCCGCATCGACTTCGACCGGCTGGCCGCCGCCCTGGGCGTCGACGTGATCCCCACCGTGGCGGTGCAGCGCACCGGCCTGCCGCAGCTGCTCACCCGCATCCCCGAGGCGCGCGCCTCGAAGTTCCGGCCGCGCTACGACGAGCCCATCGAGGCGGCCCTGGCCGAGCTCGAGCCGCTGCTTCCGGACGGGCGCCTCTCCCGCCGGTCGCTCGGGCTCATGCTCCTCGCCGGGGACGAGTCCCTGCAGCCGTGGCTCGCCTCGCGGGTCTCCGAGGCGGCCCGCGAGCGCATCGAGGAGATCCGGCGCGGCCTCTCCTCGCGCTACCCGGAGTCCCTCCGGTACGTGGTGTCCCGCCTGCGCCTCGCCGCGGCCGACCGGCTGCACGACCAGGTGGTCACGAAGGGGAAGGCCTCGGCGGGGAGCGCCCTGGCCCGTCGCCTCGGCGCGTGGTCCACCGACCCCGTGAAGGGCATCCCCATCCTCCTGCTGGTGCTGACGCTCGCCTACTTCTTCGTGGGCGTGCTCGGCGCCAAGACCGCGGTGGACTTCCTCGAGAACACGGTCTTCTACGATCACGTGGTGCCGTGGACCGAGGCGCTCCTGCGCTGGATCGTGCCGGCCGGTTCCGTCCAGGAGTTCCTGGTCGGGCCGCCCGGGCTGCCCTTCCGGGAGACCAACGGATTCATCATCGGCAAGTACGGCCTGGTCTCGATGGTGCTGGCGTACGGCATGGCCATCGTGCTGCCCATCGTGGCCACCTTCTTCCTGGCCTTCAGCGTGCTGGAGGACTCGGGCTACCTGCCGCGGCTCGCCGTGATGGTGAACCGCGTCTTCAAGTGGATGGGGCTGAATGGGAAGGCGGTGCTCCCCATGGTGCTCGGCCTCGGCTGCGACACCATGGCCACCATGACCGCCCGGATCATGGAGACGCGGAAGGAGCGGGTGATCGTCACGCTGCTCCTCGCGCTCGGCGTTCCCTGCAGCGCCCAGATCGCCGTGATCTTCGCCATGCTCCAGGG
Source organism: Anaeromyxobacteraceae bacterium (assembly GCA_027349605.1). Taxonomy (GTDB): domain Bacteria; phylum Myxococcota; class Myxococcia; order Myxococcales; family Anaeromyxobacteraceae; genus CAIOAK01. Next base: position 2,550 of record DAIEMM010000434.1, on the reverse strand, counting down.
GCTGTCCTTCGCGGCGTCGATCTGGTTCACGGCGGTGATCGTCCTCGTGCTCTTCCTGGTGGGGTGGCTTGCGGCCCGCGTGATCCCCGGGCGAGGCTCCGACTTCGTGCTCGAGCTCCCGCCGCTGCGCGTCCCGCAGTTCGGCAACGTGCTGGTGAAGACGCTGGCGCGCATGGAGTGGTACCTGCGGGAGGCCCTGCCCCTCTTCGTGCTGGGAACGCTGCTCCTCTGGGGCCTCGACCGCGCCCACCTCCTGCAACTCGTGGAGCGGGCCGCCGCGCCCATCGTGGTCGGCGTGCTGCAGCTGCCCGAGCAGTCGGCCAGCGCGTTCATCCTGGGCTTCCTGCGTCGCGACTACGCGGCCGCCGGGCTCTTCCAGATCTACCAGCCGTACATGACGACCGGGACGATGACCCGGGTGATGGAGATCCAGGTCACGGTGGCCCTCGTGACCGTGACCCTCTTCATCCCCTGCATCGCCAACTTCCTCATGATCCTGAAGGAACGGGGGTGGAAGACCGGCCTCGGCATCGCCGCCTTCGTGCTGCCGTTCGCGGTCGGGGTGGGCGGCGGACTCAACCTCCTCATGCGGCGGTTCTTCTAGGGGAACCATGCCGGCAATCGTGGCGCGACAGGAGAAGTGTCCTCTGTGCGGCAACGCCTTCGACGCGGAGGGGCAGGGGTGCAGGCCCAGCTGTCCGCTGGCCACCGGCTGCAAGGTGGTGTGCTGCCCGTCCTGCGGGTACTCCTTCCCCCAGGAGACCGGCTGGGCGGGACGGCTGAAGGGCTGGCTCGATCGGCGCAAGGAGGACGGACGGTGAGCGTCATGGAAGCGCGAAGGGCCGAGGAGATCCTCGAGGCGGTGTTCGCCGAGGCGGAGTCGGGCCACGCCGACCTGGGGAGCGTGCTCTCCCGGCTGGGCGACCACGCCCCGGGCTCCGGCGAGGAGGACTTCCGGGCCCTCTCCGGGATGGGGCTGGTCCGGCTGGAGGGCGGCCACGTGACCCTGACGGAGGCCGGGACCGCGCGGGCCCGCGGCGTGATCCGGCGGCACCGGCTGGCGGAGCGGCTCTTCCGCGACCTGCTCGACCTGTCCGAGGGCGTCGCCGAGAGCCAGGCCTGCTAGTTCGAGCACATCCTCTCCCCGGAGGCGACCGACTCGGTCTGCACGCTGCTCGGCCACCCCCCCACCTGCCCGCACGGAAATTCGATCCCGCCGGGGGACTGCTGCAGCGCCGCCCGGCGCAGCGTCCAGTCCCTCGTGACCGGGCTGCCGCACTTCCCCATCGGCGAGACCGGCCGGATCGTCTTCATCGCCCCCCGCTTCCACGACCGGATGGACAAGCTCGCCGCCCTCGGCGTGGTGCCCGGCAGCGAGGTGCGGCTGCACCAGCGTTCCCCCGCCTACGTGCTCGACATCGGGGAGACCACCGTCGCCATCGACCCGGAGATCGCGAGCGAGATCTTCCTGAAGCGGGTCGAGAAGCGCTGACGGCGCCGTCGGCTTGCCCGGCCGGCGGCTATCGGCCGATTTCTGGACGGTGCGCGCACCCCTGGTAGGGTCACCGTGGGTCGTGAATCTCACGAAAACATGGCTACTTGCCTACCTCGGCACCCTGGCGGTCCTCCTCGCCGCCTCGGCGCTCCACCCCGCCGGCCTGCGCAAGCACCGGGCGCTGGCCGCGGACGTGCGACGCGTCGCCGACGAGAACGAGAGGCTCCGCGAGAAGAACCTGAGGCTCCGGCGGGAGGCGCGCGCGCTCGCCGGCGATCCGGCGGCGCTGGAGCGGGCCGCCCGGGAGGACCTGGGCTACGTTCGGCCCGGTGAGCGGGTCTACGAGCTGCCGCCGGCCGGAGCCGCACGGTGAGTCCGGCCCCCGCCGCCACGGCAGGCGCCACGAGGCGGAGGCGCCAGGGCATCGACGGGCGGGCTGCGCGGAGCTGGATCGCGGACGCCTGGTACCGCGACGACGGCCTCGTCGGGCCGCCGGTCCGGCGCCGCATCCGTCGTGGGGTGGAGAGGACGCTTCCCGGCGGGATCGCCGTCCTCGCGGCGGTCGGCGTGACCCGCGGGGGGTTCGCCCGCCCGGGCATCGGGCCGGAGGAATGGGCGGTCCTCCTCCTCCTGGGCGCGGCGGCCTCGGTCGCCGCCGTGCGCGCCGTGCGGCGCTCGGCCGAGGGGCGCGCCGCCCGCATCGGGGAGCAGCTGGAGATCGGGGCGATCTTCGTGGTCGGCGCTGCGGCCCTGGCCCAGCTCGCGTCCTCGGGTGGAGGGGAGGGTCCGCTCTTCCCGCTCGTCTACCTGACGGCCGCGGTGGCGGTGTCCTTCCTGTCGCTTCCGGTCGGGCTGGCGCTCGTGGCGCTGGCCGCCACCCTGCAACTCGGGGTCTGGGGAACGTCGGGCGCGCCGCCCGACGAGCTGCCGGGAGTGCTGGCCCGGGTGGGATTCATCCTGCTCTTCGCCGTCCTCTACCACGCGGTGCTGTGGGCCCGGCTGGCGGCGGCGCGGCGGAACGAGCGCGAGGCCGTCGACCGGCGCCTGCGGGAGCT
>DAIEMM010000413.1 GCA_027349605.1 Anaeromyxobacteraceae bacterium | reverse complement strand
CCACCCGGAGCTGAAGCTGCGCCGCACCGCCGCCGACCTGCCTCGCTTCGCCGACCTCCAGGACGCCATCCTGCGAAACACGCTCCTCTATGCGAAGCCGGGGGCGCCCGTCACCTACTCGGTCTGCTCCCTCTCCCGGGCCGAGGGGCCCGAGGTGGTGGCACGGCTGGTGGGTGTCGCACGCCGGTCCCCCCCCCCTCCGGGGATCCCCGCCGACGCCCTCACCGCCGAGGGCGACCTGCTCACCCTCCCCGACCTCCACGGCGGAGACGGTTTCTACGCCGCTCGCCTCGTGGTTTAAGCTCTCGCCATGCGCATGCCCATCCGCATCGCCCCCTCCATCCTCTCCGCCGACTTCGGCCGGCTCGCCGAGGAGGTCGGCGCCGTCGAGGCCGCCGGCGCCGACTGGATCCACGTCGACGTGATGGACGGCCGGTTCGTCCCCAACATCACCATCGGCCCGCTGGTGGTGGAGGCGGTGCGGAAGTGCACGCGCCTGCCCATCGACACGCACCTCATGATCGTCGAGCCCGAGCGCTACGTGGAGGCCTTCGCGAAGGCGGGGTCCGACACCGTCACGGTGCACGCCGAGGTCTCGCCCCACCTGCACCGCACGCTGCAGGCCATCCGCGGCGCCGGGGCCCGCCCGGGCGTGGTCCTCAACCCTTCCACCCCCCTCGACTGCCTCGAGTACGTGCTCGGCGACGTCGCCCTGGTGCTCCTCATGAGCGTCAACCCCGGCTTCGGGGGCCAGAGCTACATTCCCGCCGTCACCGAGAAGGTGCGGCGCCTGCGGCGCATGGCCGACGAGCGCGGCCTCGAGCTCGACATCGAGGTGGACGGAGGGATCAAGGCGTCCACGGTCGGCGCCGCCGCCGCGGCCGGCGCCAACGCGTTCGTGGCCGGCACCGCCGTCTTCGGCGCGCCCGACTACCGCGCGGCCATCTCCGGGATCCGCGAGGCGGCGGAGAAGGCGAGGGGCTAGGGAGGGAACGCCCTCCGGATCTCCGGGTGCCGCCCCAGCTGGTCCAGCGCCTGCCCGAGCAGCGTCCGGCCCGGCTCCACCTTGAACCAGGTCGAGGCGCCGCTGGGGTGGGGGAGCGCGATCACGTCCACCTCCACCCCGTGATACTCCTGGTGAATCACGCCGCCGACCACCTGGTCGAGCCGGACCCCGCGTCCCAGCACCTGCTCGATGGCGAGCCTCCCCACCGGCACCACCAGGCGCGGGCGCAGGATGGCCACCTCCCGCTCGAGGAAGCCCCGGCTGGCCTCGATCTCCGCCGGCGACGGGACCCGGTCCCCGCCGCCGCGGGTCTTGCCGGGGAAGGCCCGCACCACCGCGGCCATGTAGACCCGGGCCCGGAACCGTTCCTCGGTGGCGCCGAAGGAGCGCTCCACCCAGGCGAAGAGGGTCTTCCCGGCGGTCCATGCGAAGGGCCGGCCGAACCTGGCCTCGTGCGGGCCGGGAGCCTGGCCGAGGAGGAAGACGCGGGAGAGCACCGGAGGGCCGTGGACGGGGGGCCCGGCGAATCCGGGCATCCGGAGCGCCCGGATGTCGGCCTGCACCTTCTCGAGCGCCGCGACCCGCGCAGCCCGGGTCAGCGACGCCACGGCTCGTCGGGGATCGAGTAGATCCACCCCTCGCTGCGGGGAACGTCGCGCGGGACCTGGTGGAAGGCCGCCTGGCTCGCCGAGGCGGCGGCCACCGCGCCGAGCACCGCGTCGAGGGTGGCGCCGGTGCCGTCGCCCACGATCTCCGCCGCCTCCTCCATCTCGAACCGGAGCCGCGCCGCGCTCCGCAGCGTGCGCAGGACGGCGGCGCGCAGCGCCGGGCGCCCCTGGCCGTCGCCGTCGCGGTATCCGCAGATGCCGGCCAGGGACCGGGGGAGGTGAGGCGGATACACCTCGACCACCGTGGGCTTCCCCGATTCCGGCTCGTCCCAGGGAAGGAAGCTCACGTCGGCGGCGGCGAGCGCCGCGATGCCGAAGAGGGCGCGGCGCAGGGCCGTGGCCTTCCCCGGGTGCGGGGCCACGGCGCGGTGGCAGTCGGTGGAGCGGGGCTGATCGCGGCCGAGCTCGGAGCGCACCGCCTCGGCCGCCGCGCCCACGTCGGCGCCGGCGGGCAGGTACCGCTCGGCGAGGGCCCGGCCCAGCGCGGCCGGCCCGGAGATGGCCTGCCGGAGGACACCCAGCTGGCGCAGGTGGGTCTCGGCCAGGCTCAGGGGGAAGTCGAAGCCGAGGGTGAGGCCGTGCCCGGCCAGGCGGGCCTCCTCGGCGATCCAGGCGGGCATCCGCTCGATCACGTTCCGCCGGGTGGGCGCATGCTGGAAGGGTCGCCAGAGGCGGGCCAGGCGGACGCGGTCCGGCTCGCACTGGAGCCGCGCGGCCACGATCTGGTTCCCCGCCCCCTGGACGGCGCTCCAGGCCACCCCGAGGAACGTGCCGTGGTCCGGCATCTTCACCCGGGGTTCCGGGCAGCGGCCGGGGACGGCGACCTGCTCTGGCTCGGAGGGGCGGACCATGACCGTTCTCGTGTATCCGCCCGGGGGCGTCCAGGCAAAGACATCCTGGGGCCGCCCCCCCACGGGCCTCGTGCCCCTGCCGGGGGCGGCGTAGCATCGCGCCCGTGCCCGAGGAACCCGGAACGCGAGGTGGCGCCGGCGCCTTCCACCGCCTGGTGGACCGGCTGGCCATGGCCTTCGAGGACCGTGCGGCACGGCCTCCCGTCCCGTGGCGGCCAGGGCCCGACGTCGCCCTCGACCCCTTCGGGCCGCCGCTTCCCCTTCCGCCGACGCGGAGGACGCCGGCCCGGGGGGTGCGGCACGGCACGGCCGTGCTGGTACCGCCCTGGAAGATCCGGTCCACCGCGATCCTGGAGCCCTGGGTCCGGTCCCTCTCGGCGTCGGGGCTGGAGGTCTGGATCCCGGTGCCCCCCCTTCACCTGGAGCGAACCCCGCCGGGGGAGCGCGGTGGCGAGGGTGTGCTCACCCCGGACCTGGGGCGCACGCGGGAGGTCCTCGCCACGGCCATCTGGGAGGTGCGCGGCTGCCTGGCGCGCGCGGCGGAGGAAGGTGGCCAGGTGGTGCTGGTGGGGCTCTCGCTGGGGGGGCTCACCGCTGCCTGGGCCGCGACCGGTCCGGAGCGGATCGACGCGGCGGCGCTGGTGGCGCCTCCTGCCGACCTGG
>DAIEMM010000410.1 GCA_027349605.1 Anaeromyxobacteraceae bacterium | reverse complement strand
CAGACGTCCTTCGTCACCCACTCGGAGAGCTGCCGGAACACCGGCCCGGGGACGTTCTCGATCCCGTTCGCGAGCAACCTCCGGAACACGGCCCGGTCGACGTTCCGGCCGTTGATGGCGAGCTCCGCCGCCCGGGGGTGCGCGAGCCCTGCCCACGGAGACACCAGGAGCGCGAGGGTCCGGTTGAAGCGGCCGTCCACCAGCGCGCCCCGCCGGAGGTACCGGGCCACGGTCCCGTCCACGTCGAAGCTCATGGGGCCGGCGATGGCGACGATGGCGGCGATCCGCTCCGGATGGAGCTGGCAGGACACGAGCCCGGCCACCGCCCCCAGGCTGTGGCCGACCCAGAGGACCTGCTCCACGCCGGTCTCCCGCCGGATGGCGTCGAGCGCCGCCGGCACGTCCTCGTTCACGTAGTGGTCGAAGGTCCAGGGACCGGCGCCGGGAGGGGCCCTGCGGGAGCCGCCGTGGCCGCGCAGGTCGAGGGAGAAGGTCTGGAAGCCGGCGCCCGCCAGGTGCGCCGCGAGCGAGACCGAGGTGACGCCGGCGTCGAGCGTCCACCGGTTCGCCGAGAGGCCGTGCACGAGCAGCACCGGGAACCGTCGCGCACTTCCCCGGGGTCGCCGCCTGCCGAGCTCGAGTTGCCAGCCGTCGCGGGTGACCGCCCGGACGACACCGTCGTCCCGGATGGGCTCACGGAGGCGATGGCTCCAGAAGGCGTAGTGCCCGACGGTGAGCACGCCGAAGACCGCAACTGCGGCAACGACGGCGAGCATCCATTCCATGCGCGGGAAAATCTACCGCAAGGGCGGGCCGGTGACTGCGAAATCCCCGGGGGTCCTGTGGCCCGCCGGTTGCAGTCCCATCTCCCGTTGCCCGTCTCCAGCGCCAGGGAGGGACTCCACCTTGGTCCAGGACGGCGGGCACGGTTTCGATGCAAGGTCGCGGGACCGGATGGCTGTCCGGAAAGCGAGCAGAGGCAAGCCCGGTTTCCGGGCAAGTGCGGATGCAGGCATCCACGCCGAGCCGGGCGGTACCCGGCGCTTGACCGATCGCGTCGCGGAAGCGTAGCGTCGGAAAACTTCAACATCCACAGGGGTGCGCCGTGAAGAAGGTCGAAGCCATCATCAAGCCCTTCAAGCTGGACGAGGTGAAGCAGGCTCTCTCCGAGATCGGCATCGCCGGCCTGACCGCGACCGAGGTGAAGGGGTTCGGCCGCCAGAAGGGGCACACCGAGCTCTACCGGGGCGCGGAGTACGTGGTCGATTTCCTCCCCAAGGTGAAGGTCGAGGTCGTGGTGTCCGACGCCCTCGCCACCAAGGTGGTCGAGGTGATCGAGCGCGCCGCCAAGACCGGCCGCATCGGCGACGGCAAGATCTTCGTCGTGCCGGTCGAAGAGGTGATCCGCATTCGCACCGGCGAACGCGGCGAGGACGCCCTCTAGCGCCGGGTTTCCGGCAACGCAGGGGGCGCCGTGTCCCGAGCCGGCAAGGCTTCGCCACTTCCGGCGGCACTGGCGCGCGGTGCAATCGATTCCATCGGAGACCCGGTCCTGCTGGTGGGGCCGGATGGTGGGCTCCTGCACCTCAATCCGGCCGCCGAGGAACTCTTCGACCGCAGCCGAGAACGTTCGGTGGGGCTTCCCGTGCGCGCGCTTCCGGGCGGAGCACCGCTCGAGGCGCTCGCCGAGCGCGTCCGGCGCGGGCAGGAGGCCACCGGCGCCGACTTCGCCGGGCCGCGCGACCCGTCGGTTCCCCTCAAGGTGGAGGCGACGCCGCTCTTCGACGGAGCGTCCTGCGTGGGCACGGTGCTCGTGGTCCGCTCCCGCAGGAACGGGGAGCGCCACCTCGACTTCGAGGCCCTGGCCGCCGGGCTCGCCCACGAGATCAAGAATCCCCTGGCCGGCCTGCAGGGCTCGGCGGAACTCCTCGCCCGGGAGGCCGACGGGGCGGCACGCGAGTACGCCCTCGTCATCGCGCGGGAGGCGAGGCGGGTGGACGGGCTGGTGCGCGAGCTGCTCGACCTGGCCCGCCCGGCCACGCTCCAGTCCGGTCCGGTCAACATCCACACCGTCCTTCGCGACGTCATGCTGATCGCGAAGGGGTTGCCGGGGGGCGACCGGGTCCTCTTCTCCCGGCGCTTCGACCCGTCCCTGCCGGCGATCCTGGGGGACCAGGAGAAGCTCACCCAGGTGGTTCTGAACGTGCTCCGCAACGCCGTCGAGGCGGTCCGCGAGACTCCCGGGGCGGAGGTCTCCATGGAGACGGGCGTGGCCCCGCTGCGGCTCCGCCAGGCGGGGGGGAAGACCCTCACCCTGGCCCGGGTCGCCGTCCTCGACAACGGACCGGGAATCCCCGAGTCGATGCTGGGGCGGCTCTTCACTCCCTTCGCCACGTCGAAGGCCCAGGGCACAGGCCTCGGCCTCGCCGTCTCGCGCCGGATCGTCGAGGCCCACGGGGGGCGCATCGAGGTGCGCAACCGGGCCGGGGGCGGAGCCGAGGCGGCGCTCTACCTGCCCCTCGTGCAGTCGTAGGGGGCACCCGGGGGGGGACTGCCGCCGATCCGTTCATGCGACCTGCCCACGGAACGGGCATAAGAGGTGCATGACCGAGGCCGAGATGCGCAAGGTACTCATCGTCGACGACGAGCCGTCGGTCCGTTTCGTCCTTGCCCGCACCTGCGAGCGGGCCGGAGTCTCCCACGTCGAGGCCGGGAGCGCGGAGGAGGCACGGGAGGAGCTGGCCCGGCACGGAACCGGCCGTCACGGGGGCATCGGCCTCGTGCTGCTCGACGTGCGCCTCCCGGGTGACGACGGCTTCACGCTCCTCGGCGAGCTCTCCGGGCGCGCCGACTCGCCGTTCGTCGTGGTCATGACCGCCGAGGACACCATGCGCTCGGCCGTCGAGGCCATGAAGCGGGGCGCCGCCGACTACCTGGGCAAGCCCTTCGACCTGGCGCGCGTCGAGCGCATCATCCGCGACCTCGCCATCGGTCCAGAGCCCGACCACGACGACCGCACCGAGCGCGGCGCGGCACGTGCCCCCGAGCCGGAACGCAAGCGCGACGGCACGCCCCTCGACTCGCTCATCGGCCGCTCGCCGGCGATGGTCGAGGTCTTCAAGGAGATCGGGCGGGTGGCGCGAACCGAGATGACGGTGACGCTCATGGGCGAGAGCGGGACCGGCAAGGAGCTCGTGGCCCGGGCGGTCCACGCCAACTCGGCGCGCGCCCGCGGACCCTTCATCACCGTCAACATGGCCGCCATCCCGCGCGACCTCATGGAGAGCGAGCTCTACGGCCACGAGCGCGGGGCCTTCACCGGCGCCGCCGAGCGGCGCCCCGGCAAGTTCGAGCTGGCGAGCGGCGGCACCCTCTTCCTCGACGAGATCGGGGAGATGCCGGTCGAGCTGCAGGCCAAGCTCCTGCGCGTCCTCCAGGAGCGGGAGATCGACCGGGTGGGTGGGTCCCGTCCACTCCCGGTGGACGTCCGCATCGTGGCCGCCACCAACGCCGACCTCTCCCGTTCCGTCGAGGAGGGTCGCTTCCGGCGCGACCTCTTCTACCGGCTGGCCGTGGTCCCCATCCGGCTCCCGCCGCTGCGCGAGCGGGACCACGACGTGATCCTCCTGGCCCGCCACTTCGCCGTGAAGTACGGGGAGCAGCTGCGCGGCCGGCCGCTCACGCTGGCGCGCGACGCCGAGCCGCTGCTCCTGGCCCACTCCTGGCCGGGGAACGTGCGCGAGCTGCAGAACGTGATCCAGCGGGTCCTGCTGTCGCTCCCCGGCAGCCGCATCACCGCCCGCGATCTCGGGCCCCTCCTCCCGGCCGGCGCCGTCCGCGAGAAGGGGCTCACCGGCTTCGTCGAGGGCTTCCTCGACGGCCCCGAGCCGGAGGGAGGCCGGTACCAGGCGGCGCTGGCCGCCGTGGAGGCCCCCCTCATCTCCGCCGCCATGGACCGGACCAAGGGCAACCAGCTCAAGGCGGCCGAGATGCTCGGCATGAACCGCAACACGCTGCGGGAGCGGATGCGCGCCCTCGGTCTCAAGCCGCGTGACTGACCTGCCCTGCCGGGGGGCCGCCGCCGGCCAGCCCGGTTTCCGAGCAGTCAATGCACGTTTTTCGGGCACACGCACAAAAGGGACGCCCGATCCCTCGCCGATCGGAGTAGATCGGCCCTGGCACACCGCGTGCTAATCCGGAGCCTCGTCAACCCTCCGCCCCACTCAGGAGACTTCTCCGCAATGGCCACGATTTCCCCGAAGCAGGCTCTCGATCTCGCCAAGCAGAACAAGGCGCAGTTCGTCGACCTCAAGTTCAACGACTTCCTCGGCATCTGGCAGCACTTCACCATTCCGATCGACGAGCTCAGCGAGGCCGTCTTCGAGGAAGGCCTCGGGTTCGACGGGTCCTCGATCCGTGGCTGGCAGGCCATCCACGCCTCCGACATGCTGGTGATGCCGGACGCCAACACGGCCGTGATGGATCCCTTCATGTCGCTGCCGACGCTGTCGCTCATCTGCAACATCGTCGAGCCCATCACCAAGGAGCCGTACTCCCGCGACCCGCGCAACATCGCGGTGAAGGCGGAGAAGTACCTCAAGTCGACCGGCATCGGCGACGTGGCCTACTTCGGCCCGGAGGCGGAGTTCTTCATCTTCGACGAGGTCCGCTACGAGGTCGGCGTCAACCAGTCCTTCTACAAGGTGGACTCGGTGGAGGGGCAGTGGAACACCGGCCGTGACGAGCCGGGCGGCAACCTCGGCTACAAGCCCCGTTACAAGGAGGGCTACTTCCCGGTCGCCCCCACCGACAGCCAGCAGGACATCCGCTCCGAGATGTGCGCCGTGATGGAGGCGATGGGCATCAAGGTGGAGCGGCAGCACCACGAGGTCGCCACCGCCGGCCAGGCCGAGATCGACATCCGCTTCGACGCCCTGTTGCCCATGGCCGACAAGCTGATGTGGTTCAAGTACATCATCAAGAACGTGGCCCGGCGGCACGGCAAGACCGTGACCTTCATGCCCAAGCCCCTCTACGGCGACAACGGCTCGGGCATGCACGTCCACCAGTCGATCTGGAAGGGCGGCAAGCCGCTCTTCGCGGGCGACGGGTACGCGGGCATGTCGGATCTGGCCATGTGGTACATCGGCGGCATCCTGAAGCACGCCCCGGCGCTGGCCGCCTTCTGCAACCCGACCACGAACAGCTACAAGCGGCTCGTGCCGGGCTTCGAGGCTCCGGTCAACCTGGCCTACTCGGCGCGCAACCGCTCGGCGTCGATCCGCATCCCGATGTACTCGCCCAGCCCCAAGGCGAAGCGCATCGAGTTCCGCTCGCCGGACCCTGCCGCCAACGGGTACATCGCCTTCGCGGCCATGCTCATGGCCGGCCTCGACGGCATCGAGAACAAGATCAACCCCGGCCAGCCGCTCGACAAGGACATCTACGGCATGACGCCGGAGGAGCTGAAGGACGTCCCCAAGATGCCGGGCTCGCTCGACGAGGCCCTCGAGAACCTGCGCAAGGATCACGCCTTCCTGCTCAAGGGCGACGTCTTCACCGAGGACGTCATCGAGACCTGGATCCAGTACAAGTACGACAAGGAAGTGAACCCCATCCGGATGCGTCCGAGCCCGCTCGAGTACGCCCTCTACTTCGACACCTAGATTCGCGCGCAGCACCGCATCACGACGGCCGCCCTCCGGGGCGGCCGTCCCCGTTTCGGGTTACAACGGGCGCGCCGTGACCCGTTCCGCGTCCACCCTGCGCGCCTCCCTGCGCGCCACCCTGCGCGATCTCCTGGGTGGCCTGCCGCGCGCCTACTGGGCGCTCTGGGTGGGCCTCCTGGTGAACCGCATCGGCAGCTTCGTGGTCCCGTTCCTCTCGCTCTACCTGACGCGGGAACGGGGGCTCTCGGTGGCCGAGGCGGGGGGCCTGGTCTCGCTGTGGGGGCTCGGCGCCGTCGGGGCCGGGCCGGTCTCCGGGGTGGTCTCCGACCGGCTGGGGCGGAGGGCGGCGCTCTTCGTCTCGCTCCTGGGAGGCGCGGTCCTCACCATGGCGCTCGGGTTCGTCTCCTCCCCGGCCCTGCTCGGCCCCCTGGTCTTCGGGGTGGGGTTCATCGGGGAGATCTACCGGCCGGCCTCGCACGCCGTCATCGCCGACGTGGTTCCCCACGAGAACCGCGTGCGCGCCTTCGGCCTCCTCTACTGGGCGGTGAACCTGGGCGTGGCCATCGGCCTCGCGCTCGCCGGCCTCATGGCGTCGGTGAGCTACGTGCTCCTCTTCGTCGGGGACGGGCTCACCTCGCTGGTCTTCGCCTGGGTGGTGTGGCGCTTCGTGCCGGAGACGCGACCGGCGTCCAACCCCGAGACCGTCCGGGAGGTGCTGCACGGCCTCGTGGTCCCGCTGCGCGACCGGGTCTACCTGCCCTTCCTGCTCCTCCACGTGGTGCTGGCCACCGTCTTCTTCCAGTTCCAGCTCGCGCTCCCCGTGGACATGGCCGGGCACGGCGTCTCCCCGGCCGGCTACGGCCTCCTCATG